>CAJXVF010000355.1 GCA_913060845.1 uncultured Alphaproteobacteria bacterium
CACCTCTCTATTCGTCGGCAGCGTCAGATGTGTATAAGAGACAGGGTCATGAGGATCAGTTCATCAAATTCCGCTGCAAGCTTATCCGCGACGCCATATGCAGCGGCGGTGTGGTCTTGGTCGAACAGTACAGCGCGATGGCGCGAGCCGTTATAGCCATTTGCTGCATAGTCCCGGGCAGATATGGCGTTCTGGGCGTTGGACTGCGCCATTCCCTCCGGCCAGCGTTGGCTGGCACCAGACGCTAACAACACGACGTCAGGATTGGTCGCGCGGACATCATCGGTGGACGCTGTTTCTCCCAGCCGATAATAGACGCCATGACGCGTGGCCATGCTGGTTTGCCATTCAAGGATGCGCGCCATATCAGCCCGCCCGGGCAGCTTTGCCTCAAGCGCCAGTGCGCCGCCATCGCTTCGTCCGAACAGTGTCACCGTATGACCGCGCGCTGCTGCGACCCATGCGGCCTGTAATCCGGCAGGCCCGGCACCAACAATGGTCACACGCTTTGGCGTTCTTGCAGGGGCAGGCGTCCACCCGCTTTCAGCATCACTGCCGAGCATTGGGTTCAAGTGATCCATCAGCGGCTTGCCTTGATGCACCAAACCCCAAGCGACGTTGTCGAAGGTGGTCGGTCGCACGGCTGCGGCGTCGCCTGCCGCTGTCTTCTTGATGAAGTCCGGGTCGGCAATCAGCGCCCGGCTCATGGCGACCAGATCGCCTTTGCTGTCGCGGATGGCGGCATCCGCTTCGTCTGGCGATCCGATCCGCCCAAGCGCTACTACGGCAGCACCGTTAGCCGCGCGGCGCATACGGGCGTGGATATCCAGAAAATGGCCGGGTTTGTAGTAGATATCCGGCACATGGGATTCGAGGCTGAGCGAGAAATTGCCCTGACCATAGCAGAAGTAATCCAGCAGCTTTGGCGCAGCGAGTGCCGTCGTTAGTCGTTCAGCCTCATCGGGATCAATGCCGCCTTCAATTTCCTCCGTGCCAGGCATTTTCAGGCCGATTATGAACCCAGCGCCCGCGCGCTCTCGGATGCCTTTTGCAATCTCCAGCGCAAATCGGGTGCGGTTTTCGATAGATCCGCCCCACTGATCATCGCGGAGGTTCGACCAAGGCGATAGGAATTGGTTGATCAGATAGCCGTGGGCGCCATGCAACTCGACGCCCGCAAACCCAAGCTTTGCCAGATTACACGCGACGTTTACATAAGCCTGAATGACGGCGCGAATATCTGCGTCCGTCATTACTCGCGGCACGACCCAGGAATATGCGTCCGCCTGATCTGAAACGCCCATTGGGGATGATGTGGCACCCCAAAGCTGCTGCTTGCCTGGATGCCATAGCTGCCCAACCAATTGCCCGCCTTCGGCCGCGACACGCGTGGCCAAGTCTTGGAAGTCCGCATCATTCACCCGATCAAACCCGGTCACGACGGCAGGCTGAGCAATAGCGTTTGGATCAACAGCGATGACCTCTGTCACCAACATTGCGACGCCGCCCTTCGCCCGCTCAATCAGGAAGTTCTTGTAGCTTTCCGTGATCCGATTTTGACGGGCATAGTTGGTGACGGTCGCCGATAGGACTGAACGGTTCTTGAGTGTGCGTCCAGCGAGCGTATAGGGCGAAAGCAGATGTTGATGAGACGTGGTCACGCGCGCGGAGCTCCGTTCAAGCCTTCCAAATACTTCACAACGTTCTCAACCGGCTCCACATCGCCAAATTTCGCGTCGATATCGAACAGGTTCCACTCAACGGCACCGGCAATTCTGTCGCCAATAGTCTCGCGTGGGATAATGGGACGGAAGCCTTCAGCGATGGCGTCCTCTGCTGTGTTGCGGACGCATGCGCTTGCGGTCGTGCCGGTCAGAATGACCGTATCAACATCGCAAGCCCGCAATAGCCCAGCCAACATCGTGCCGTGAAATGCACTGGCGCGCTTTTTGACGATGATATGTTCATCTGCACGGGGTGCCAGGCGACTATCAATCTCAACAGCCTCCGAACCCTCGACCAATGTTTCGGTTGGAATCTTCTTGCCCCACATGCCCATGTCGGAATTTGGGCCTTCAGTCACTGCGTATGCAGTAGTGGTGAAGATGATCGGGATTTTCAGGGCGCGGGCAGGGGCTAGCACCCGGTTTGTCGCCTCAATAATTTCATCGCAATTCACGCATGTGAATGCATGGCCGGGCCGGGTCCAGGCATTAGCGAGATCAATATTGATGATCGCCGGGCGGGTCCCATAGCCAATCCGTCGTTGAAAACCACGGTTCTGATATAGGTCAGAATTCGCGCCAAATACGACCTCAAGCGCAGCCTTGATCTTATCATCATCCATAATGTGTCTCCCGGTAATTACGAGCGCAGCATCGGCGCAGTTGTCATTGTAGTGCGCCAGAGCCGCGCATGGTCTGGATTTCATCGGCGCTAAAACCAAGTTCCGCCAGCACTTCGTCGCTGTGCTGGCCGACGCTCGGCGCTGACATTGGGGTCGTCTTCTCCTGGCCGCGCATGAAAACAGGGCTGCCAATGGTGCGGTCTGTGGGTGTGCCGGGGCCGCTGGCTACGATGCCGCCCGCATCAGTAAATGTCCGATCATCCGGAATGTCAGACATTTTACGAATGACGCCGAAAGTGATGCCGTGGTCTTCCAAAATCTGCTGCCATTCTTCCCAATCCTTTTCGACGAACACGCCATCTAAGATTTTCGTGAGTGCAGCAGCGTTTTGTTTCCGTGCCTCTTGCGTGGCGAAGCGCGGGTCTTCTAGCAGATCAGGGCGATCGATTGCAGCGATGAATTTGTCGATCTGCCGCAATTCGTTGACGAGCGCCAAACTGAACCAGCGGTCATCTTTGCATCGATAATGGTTGGCCAGTGCGTTGAACCATTCATCGCGGTGCGGTCGCGGCGGGATGTCCGCACCGCCAAGGGCTGCTTGAACGTAGAACGAATTCCACCAGGCGCCATTGGCTACCAGGGAGGATGAGACATAAGAGCCTTCGCGCGTCCGTTCCCGCTTATAAAGCGCCATCGCGATGGATGCGAAAAGCGCGGTACCCGTTGGGTGATCGCCCATGCCAGGGGCGGACCGGGCGGGTGCTGACTCTGGCGATGCTTTGATCATGTCCATCAAACCAGACCTCGCCCAAAGGGCAGTGGAATCAAACCCAGTTTTGGACGCCTCTGGCCCATCTTCGCCATACGCCGTCAGCGATGCGTAAATTAGGTCCGGCTTGAATTTCACCAAATCCTCGTAGCGAAGTTTCAGTTTTTCTCTAACGGGGAACGGGAAATTGGTGATGAACACATCTGTATCAGCCAACATCCGGTGCAGCACATCCTGCGCCGTGTCCTGTTTTAGGTCCAAGCAGACGCCACGCTTGGACCGGTTGTCGGCGAACCAAGCGTAATCGAAATCCAGGTTGGGCATGCCAGGACCACTGCTAAGGGAGCGGTAGGGGTCGCCGCCAGGCGCTTCGATCTTGATCACATCAGCGCCGAAATCGCCCATGATCGTGGCTGCGACAGGAGCGGCGATGAAGCTGGCACAGTCGATTACTTTCAGTCCGTCGAAAATTCGACCAGTCATTGGCGGCGTCTCCAAAATACGTCTTTCAAGATGATCGCAAGGTTGCCTGCACCGATGCTACTGGCGCAAGTGCGTTCGTGCCGCTAGAAATCTAGAATGATTGAATTATCGAACCTCCGCCGCCCGCTCCGTATCGGCACGCGCGGCAGTCCCCTGGCGCTTTGGCAGGCGCGGCATGTGGAAACGCTGTTGCGCCAAGCGTGGCCGCAATTGGCTGATGATGGTGCGCTGGAGATCGTGGAGATCACTACCACCGGCGATAGGGTGCAAAACCGGCTGCTGTCTGAGATTGGCGGCAAGGGCCTCTTCTCTAAAGAAATTGAGGAGGCG
>CAJXVF010000356.1 GCA_913060845.1 uncultured Alphaproteobacteria bacterium
CGAGATGTAGAGAGGTCTCGTGGGCTCGGAGATGTGTATAAGAGACAGGGCTGTATCCAGGAAGTGCTGGAAGATTTCTTGGCCCATGGCTTCCATATCGGCGTCGCCGTCCAGAACCTTGCCGCAGTTGATGTCCATGTCTTCTTCTAGTGCGCGGAACATCGGGCTGTTGGTCGCTAGCTTGATGGACGGTGTCGGCTTGGCACCAAAGCAGGACCCGCGCCCGGTCGTGAATGCCACCAGGTTAGCGCCGCCTGCGATCTGGCCGGTGGCGGAGCAGGGGTCGAAGCCTGGTGTATCCATGAACACGAAGCCTGATTGGTTTACCCGCTCTGCATATTCATAAACCGCCATCAACGGCCCTGTGCCGCCCTTCATGGCGGAGCCCAAGGATTTTTCCAGAATGTTGGCGAGGCCGCCTTTCTGGTTGCCAGGGCTGACCGTGCCGTTGATCTGCACGTCGCGCCCGACAGCATAAATATCCTTCCACCAGCGAATGCGTTCAATCAGCTTTTCGCCGATCTCAACAGTGGCGGCGCGGGCTGTCAGCGTGTGCTCAACGCCATAGATTTCGGGTGTTTCTGAAAGAATGCCAGTGCCGCCGTGGCGGGCCAGAATGTCAATCGCCCGGCCAAGTCCTGGGTTCGCAGTGATGGACGAAAATGCATCCGATCCGCCGCATTGCAAGCCAACTTTGATATGCGCGGCAGACGCTTCCTCGCGTGTGCATTTGTTCGCTTCAGCCAGCATTTCTTCAACAATTGCGATGCCGCGCTCTATTGTTTTGCGGGTGCCGCCTTGCTCCTGCATGATCATGGTGCGGAGGTTTGGGGTTTCTGTCAGGTCTTCCGCGGCGAACAATCCGCCCACCTGGCAGCGCTCGCAGCCTAGGCCAACAACCAGCGCGCCTGCCACATTGGGGTGCTGGATATAGCCGGACAGCGTGCGGTGCAGCAGGTCCATCGGCTCACCGGTCATTTCCATGCCGCAGCCCATGGCATGGGCAAATGCGGCAACACCATCGACATTCGGGTATGCCGCCAGCCGTTCCTTGGTGAAGTGATCCGCAATGGCGTGAACAACCGTCGCCGAGCAGTTCACGGTCGATACAATGGCGATGAAGTTCCGGGTACCGACCCTGCCATCACTGCGCTTATAGCCTTGGAAGGTAGCGCGCTCGGCTTCCGGAAGTTCCGTTACTGGCTTGAACTTGGTCGCATGGGCGTAGTCGCGGTCAAATTCCTGGAAGGCGATATTGTGATTGTGCAGCATCTCACCGACCTGTAGGTCCCGCGCTGCAAAGCCAATGATCGTGTTGTATTTCAGGATTGCTTCGCCCTCTGCGATATCCCGAACGGCGACCTTATAGCCCGGCGGCACGATTTCGCGTGTGCGCACATTCATACCGGGCAGCGCAACGTCCGCTTCGAGCTCCCTCCGCGCCACCGCCACATTGTCATTTTCATTGAGGCGAATGATCAGCGGGTTCGTATCAGCGTCGAGCATTGGGTGGTCCTTTAGAGAGGTGTGGCGTCGTAATCGATGATAGTGGCCGAAAGCGGGTCCGTTTCCAACACGGCGCAGCTTAGGCGGCGGCCGTTGGAACTGTCGCGGGCGTCACCGGCGGAACCGGGGTTGATGATCAGGGTGTTGTTGAGGGTCTGGATGGTTTGGCGGTGGGTGTGGCCGTACATCATGACGTCTGTGTCGGTATCGCCGAAGCGCGCCATTTCCCGGTTTTCAGGGATGATATAAGCCCCGCGCGGCTCCCAGGGTGTGGAGTGGCAGAGATGCAGGCGGCGGCCATCCAGCACGATATCGCGGCGGAGCGGTTGGTCCGCCAGCCAGAGCGCGTGGTCTTCCTCGATGGATGGCGCGGCCCGCGCGCGGACGCCGCCGATCCCAAAGAACGTCTCCTCATGATTGCCCTGAATAACCAGAGCGTCCTGGGTACGGAGCTCCGCCACGACTTCATTTGAAAACCGGTACTCAAAGATGCTGTCGCCAAGGCACAGCAGCTGATCGATCTCACCCATAACGTCGAGAGCGGATTTAAGGCCAGCGATATTGCAGTGAATATCCGAAACAATGCCGATCCGCATAGCCGCTTTAAACCGCCTTCTTCGGGAAAAATACGGCCTCGATCTTGTGGCCATCAAGATCGCGGATGAAGGCGCCGATATATGTTGTAACTTCGGCCTTCCGCGGCCCCGGCGGACCGTCGCATTGACCACCGCCAGCGAGTGCGGCGGCGTGGAATGCGGTGACGGCGTCGGCGTCTGGCGCGCGGAGGCAGATATGCGTTCCGGTGTTTTGCGGCTCTGGCGGTGCATCCGGGCGGCTGTTCAACCAGAATTCCGGATATTTGCGGCCAAATCCGACAGTGGCTTCGCGATCAACAAACCGGTTTAGCCCGAGCGGTACCAGCACGGCCTCATAGAACGCGGCACTTGCGTGAAGGTCCCGGACTTGGATGGAAACGTGGTCGATCATGCGTAGGCCTCTTAGGAATGCTGTCTTCACGAAGCATAGCGTGGCGGCGAAGTCCGGCGCTACTGCTTCCCAGTTACCACAAGCTTGAGCAATTGTGGTTTTGACCCAGGCACGCGCGCGATCTCGCCCCGACATTCCAGTTCGAGCTTAATGGTCGTGACATGCCATCCAAGCGAACCAAGCTTAGCGAGATCAGCATCCGTCATGTGGTTTTTGCATGCTGCTGTTAGGTCCTGGAATGTAACGTCATTCTCTTTCAGAACTGCCAGAATTGCGGTCCGGACGGCGTCAAACTTCCAGCGCGGAATGTGTGTTCCAGCACCCGACTTGTTTGGCCTCCGGCAAAGAATGCGGTCCTCTGGCATGGCTCTGCTCCAATAGTATCGCCGCTGACAGGTATCGGTGCAGTCTATTATTATCGGCCTTGGTGTGGGGCGCCAATGCGACAGTGGGGAGTAAGCAAGTTGGAACGGTATCGGGAGATGTGGCGGACTGGTGGGCTTGTACTGGCCATTGGCTTTCTGACGCTGTTCATTGGTGGCGGTGGGCGTCATGGCATCGGGCTGGTTCTGAAGCCAATGGCCGAGGATCTGAATTGGGACCGGGGGTTACTGGGCGCTGTCATCGCTGTGTTCATGGTTGCCACAGCCTGCACGATGGTTGCTGTCGGGCGGTTAGCTGACAGATTTCCGCCAGCTTGGATATTGGGCGGCGGGTTTATCGTCAGCGCTATTGGCATTGGCTTGATGGGCTTGGCGACCGCACCTTGGCAGGCATTCCTGCTTTACGGCGTCATATTTGCTGCAGGAAATGGCGCTGTGTCGATCACGCCGGTTGGGGTGATGATCACCCGGCGGTTTGGTGCGAATGCTGGCTTGGCAAATGCCGTGGCGATATCTGGCATGGGGCTTGGGCAATTAGCGATCTTGTCCGGCTTGTCCTTCGTGCTGGACGCTGCTGGGTGGCGTGATGTGTTCTTCTGGCTGGGCGCGGTTAACCTGGCCGTCATGCCGGTGATTATTCTGGCGCTGCGCCGGGAAGCTGCGGGCCATATCCAACCGGCTAGAGACATCAGCGGTATGACCGTGCCAGAGGCGGCGCGGACACGTGGGTTTTGGCTGTTGTTGGCGGTATTTGCGCTCTGCGGCATTCAGGACTTCTTCGTGTCCGTGCATGTGGTGGCGTTTGCGCTGGATGAAGGTGTCGGCGCGCTATTTGCCGGGAACCTGCTGGCATTCATGGGGCTGGCTGGACTGGTAGGCGTGCTGCTAGCAGGCGTTTGGTCGGACAAAGTTGGGCCAGCTTGGCCGACAGCCGCGTGTTTCGTTCTGCGGCTCGTGATCTTTGGCGTTATTAGCGTGCTGAAGGACCCTGCGCTGATCGCCGCGTTCGCGCTGCTGTTCGGCCTGACATATTGGGCTGTCTCTTATACACA
>CAJXVF010000357.1 GCA_913060845.1 uncultured Alphaproteobacteria bacterium
GAGATGTAGAGAGGTCTCGTGGGCTCGGAGATGTGTATAAGAGACAGCAATGATTGAGCAAGTCCGGTATCCGGGCCTTCAAGATGCGCCGGATCATAGCCTTGCCAAGCGCCAGATGGAAGGCGGGTTTGGCGGCATGCTCTCGATCCAGGTTAAAGGCGGCGAGCAGGCGGCGATTGGGGCTGCTGCCAAAGTCAAAATCTGGAAGCGGGCAACCTCACTCGGTGGTGTTGAGAGCCTGATTGAGCATCGGTCTTCTATTGAAGGCCCGGGAACGCCGGTTCCAACGAATCTGCTGCGTCTCTCCGTTGGGATTGAAGACCCGGCAGACCTCTACGCGGATATTGATCAGGCGCTCAGCTAGGCACTGCTTGCGGGGGCATAAGGAATCGCTCAAGCTTTCGGTTCATTCTATGAGCCAAGGAAGCTGATTGATGCCGGACTTTGACGTTATCGTTGTTGGCGCAGGCAATGCTGCCCACGCCGCCGCCTTTTCTGCCCATGAAAATGGTGCCAAGCGTGTTCTGATTTTAGAAAAAGCGCCTGAAGAAGATCGTGGTGGAAATACGCACTATTCTGGCGGCCTACTGCGTATCGCATTCGAGGAAACTGAGGACCTGCGCCCGCTCGTACCAGATGCTGAGGAAGAGATTTCAGGCTTCTTTGAGGACGTTGAGCCGTACAAAAAGACAGACTTCATGGCTGATCTCATGCGGGTCACCGATGGCAAGACGGACCAGAACTTAGCCAATATCCTGATCGATAACTCCTATGAGACAATCAAATGGATGAAAGAAAAAGCTGGCATTCCCATGGAGCCAGCGACTTCCCTTGCCGCAATCAAAGTCGGCAATCGGATCAAGTGGCAAAAGGGTGCCATCATTCGGGCTGAGCATGAAGGTGTCGGCCTTTCTGCCCATTGGTTCAAGAATGCACAGAAGTGCGGGATTGAAGTTCGCTATGGCGCTGCTGTTGTCGGGTTTGTCGAAGACAGCCGTGGCGGCGTTGGTGGCGTTAAAGTGCGCGGGCCGGAAGGCTTGTACGAAGTTTCTGCGGGTGCAGTCGTGTTGGGTTGTGGTGGTTTTGAAGCCAATCCAATGATGCGCGGCCAGTATCTCGGCGCGCCCTGGGATCACGCCAAGGTACGCGGCACCGCCTACAATCAGGGGGACGGCCTTCGGTTGGCGCTTGAGTTCGGTGCGCAGCCGTGGGGCCAGTGGACGGGCCGGCACTCAACGCCGATCTCCAATGAATGGCCGGACTTTGCGGACCGTGAACGGACGGATAAATCCAACCGTTTATCATACCCCTATGGCGTGATGCTGAATCGTAAAGGTAAGCGCTTCCTGGATGAAGGCGAGGATCTTGGCCTGTATACCTATGCCAAGACTGGTGCAGCTATCCTTGAAGAACCGGGCGCTATGGCATGGCAGATATTTGATCAGCAGACGGTGGAGCACCTGGAAGGCCGTTATGTCACCAGCGATCCCATCCAAGCGGATACGCTAGATGACCTCATCGATATTCTGGACTTTGATGACCGAGATGCAGCGAAGCAATCACTCCGGGATTACAACGCGGCCGCAGCGGACCCTGGCGGGTTCGATCCATCCCGGAAGGACGGACTTAAGACATCCGGCTTGAATCCTGAGAAGACAAACTGGGCACTGCCGCTGAACAAGCCGCCCTTTGTCGCCTATTCCGCAACTGGCGGCATCACTTTCACATTCGGCGGCGTCAAAGTTTCCGAATCTGCAGAGGTGATGGGCGTCGATTGGCGCCCCATCCCAGGCCTGTTTGCCTGTGGAGAAATGGTCGGCGGACTGTTCCATGGGAATTATCCAGGCGGTTCTGGTCTCGTCTCCGGCGCAGTATTTGGGAAAATCGCTGGCGAGAGTGCGGCTGCTGCATCCCAAGCTTGACAGATGCGGCGCAAGACAAAGTCATCAAAATCGGCGTCATTTACGACTATTCCGGCCCGCTCGCTGGCGGTGGCTCAGAGCTGCAAGCTCTCGGCGCTAAAACCATCATTGATTACTACAATGAGCAGGGCGGTGTTGAAGGCTACAAGGTCAAAGCGATCTACGCCGACGCGCAATCCAAGCCTGACATTGCGATCAATGAGGCTATTCGCCTGATTGAGCAAGAAAAGGTGGATACGCTGCTGGGCTTCTATTCATCCGCCCAGTGCGTTCCGGTTTCGGCGAAGGTCGATAGCCTGAAGAAGTTCATGTGGATCACCACCTGCATTTCTCCTGCAGTGCTGAAAGATCGCGGCCTAAAATATGTGTTCCGCCCGCAAGTCCATGGGGGCATGTTCGGTGAACTCTCTGTTGAGTTCCTGCATGCAAACGCCAAGGAAAAATTTGGTGTTGATCCCGCAGACCTGCGCATCGCGATTATCCACGAAGATGGCCCTTATGGCTCCGGCGTTGCCAGCGGTAACGAAGGCAAGGCTGAAGCGCTTGGCATGAATGTGGTGTTGAACGAAGGCTATGCGGCAACCGCATCTGACCTATCGGCGCTCGTCACCAAGCTGAAGCGTGCCCGCCCAGATATTATCCTGCACACTGGCTACAACCCGGACATCACCTTGTTCTTCCGCCAAGCAAAAGAGCGTGGATTGAAATTCAAGGCGCTTATCGGCCATGGTGCCGGTTATGGCGTGGTGGATCAGCTGTATGACGCGCTCGGCAACGATGTTGATTACATCTTCAACGTTGATCCCGTGTCCATTTGGCTGCTTGATCCTAAGACTTTGAAGCCAGGCCTTGCCGCTATGACGGACATGGTTGGCCAAAAATACTTGGTCGCTAAGCCGGATACCAAAACCAAGTCGGCCCATGTTGGTATGGCTGCTTCCAATGCAAACGTATTCTTCGCTGACGTGCTGCCGCGCGCCATCAAGAAGTATGGCGGCATTGATGCTGAGTCACTGCGTAAAGCAGCGCTGGAAACAGATATTCCTGTCGGCGGTACGCTGCTCGGCTATGGTGTGAAGTTCCCGGCACCTGGCACAACCAACATGGACGGTCAGAACGCGATCGCTTCACCAGTCGTGATGCAATACGTGCAACGCGAAGTGAAGATTGCTTGGCCGAAGGCGCTGCAGACCATTGATCCGGTCATGCCTCTGCCGAAATCTTCGCCGTACACCAAATAGTCCGGCTGAGAGAATAAACGTGATGGATCTGTCAAGAGGAGTTTTGACGCTGTGTTGACCGTCAAAGGGCTCACCAAGCGCTTCGGCGGCTTCACAGCCGTCAACAACGTCGATTTCGAAGTCGAACGGGGGGAAATTCTGGGCCTAATTGGCCCGAATGGCTCCGGTAAGAGCACGATTTTCAATATGCTCTCCGGAAACCTACCGCCCAACGCCGGGTCGGTTAATCTGAACGGACTGGAGATCGCTGGCGTACCGTCCCATCGCATTTGCGGTATGGGCGTTGGCCGTACTTTCCAAATCCCCCGCCCAATCAGACGCCTTACGATATTTGAGAACGCCATGCTCGCGGCCTATTACGGCAGCGCGGGTGAGGTGACGCGGGCAGAGGCGGAAAAGAACGCTGAACGCTCGCTAGAAATGGTCGGCTTGCCGACCGCTAGGGATGCTGATGTTGCGACCCTAGGTGCTGCCGGTTTGAAAAAGCTTGAACTAGCGAAAGCGCTCGCAACGGGGCCGTCGCTGCTGTTGTGTGACGAGAGCTTGGGTGGTCTCGACGAGACTGAAATGGATCAGGCGGCAGATATGTTGAAAGACATCCGCACCGAACTGAACATTACGATCATTTGGGTTGAGCACATTATGGGCGTGCTTATGCGTGTCGTGGACCGTGTGATGGTTCTGGATCATGGAGAAAAGATTGCCGAAGGCCTGCCTGCGGATGTCGCACGTAATCCCTGTCTCTTATACACATCTCCGAGCC
>CAJXVF010000358.1 GCA_913060845.1 uncultured Alphaproteobacteria bacterium
GGCGCAGCGCCCGTCCACTTTCGCCACCGACCCAGATTTTCGGGCCGCCGGATTGGATCGGCTTTGGTTGAAAGAAGATGTCCTTGAATTGTACATAATCTCCGTCAAAGGAGGGGTTTTCCTCCGTCCAGAGCGTCTTGAACACCTGGATATATTCATCCGTAACCGCCCCACGTTCTTTGAACGGTGGCGTTTTTAGCAGTTCGAATTCTTCGCGCATCCAGCCTGTGCCGATGCCAAGCTCGACGCGCCCGCCGGACAGTTGATCTGCGGTCGCAAGCGCCTTCGCCGTGAAGATCGGCTCCCGGTGCGGAATGACCATGATGGACGTTAGCAGCCGCGCCTGCCGCGTGATGCCTGCGACGTAATTCAGCAGCGAAATCTGTTCGAAGCATGCGCCGTCGGCACCGCCGGCCCATCCACCGTCCGGGCTGTATGGATAGCGGGAGTTAATTGTTCGCGGCACGACAATATGGTCGGCCATGCTCAATACGCCGTAGCCTGAAGCCTCTGCGTTTTCAGCAATAGCCCGGATGGCTTCAGGGTTTGCCAAGGGACCACGGTGAGGAATTGAAAGGCCGAACTGCATCAAGCGTCTCCAGTTTTGGGGCTGCCGCGCGGCCATGTAATTGCAGGCGGACGGGCTTTGAAGCTCCATTCTCTTGCGCTTGCCTTCATGAAGCAATCTGTCTCTTCTTCTAAGACTGGCTGCCTGCTGAAGGTCTTCCGCTAGAGGAACGGTTACAATTCAGACGCAGGCAGTCCAGACTTCAGGATCAAGGGCCGCGATAGCGGACGTTCAGAGTAGAGATATGAATATGATGTTTGATCGTTTGATTCCGACGACCCTTGTTGGCAGTTATCCGCAGCCAAGATGGTTGGTCGATAAAGATATCCTGCTTGGCAGTGGGCCGCCGCGCGTGCGGATGCGAGAGGTTTGGCGATTCAGCGAGGACCTGCTTGAGGAAGCACAGGATGATGCAGCCCTGGTCGTACTGCATGACCAAAACCAGGCTGGCATTGATATCGTTGGTGATGGCGAAGTTCGCCGGGAGAGCTATTTCAACCACTTTGCCAATGCGCTTGAAGGCATCGACATAGATGATCCTGGTATTGTGCCGGGGCGCACGGGCAAGCCAACTATGGTGCCGCGCGTTGTCGGCCCCATCCGCCATACTGTGCCGGTTCAGGCGCGGGAGGTCGCATTTCTACGCAGGCAAACCGATAAGCCAATCAAAATCACACTGCCCGGCGCCTTCACCATGGCTAAAATGGCTAAGGATGAATATTACGGCGACCCCGAAGCGCTCACCATGGCGTATGCAGATGCGCTTAGAGCCGAAATCGGAGCGTTAAAAGAGGCTGGCGCCGATGTCATCCAGCTTGATGAACCACATATGCAAGCGCACCCTGCGGATGCAGCGCTATATGGGGTTAAAGCGATCAATCAGGTACTTAAGGGTGTCGAAGGGCCAACAATTGTTCATCTTTGCTTCGGTTACGCCTATGTCGTTTCAGATAAGCCTTCCGGCTATTCGTTTTTGGCGGAGTTGGATGAATGCGCTGCCCAGATTATTTCAATTGAAGCGGCGCAACCGCGCCTCGACCCTGCCATTGTTGAGCGCCTGCCAAGCAAGATGATCATGTTTGGCGCACTCGACCTGGGGACAGCAGACGTTGAAACGCCAGAGCTTGTGGCGGAACGGCTATCTGGCGCGCTGGCGCATCTGCCAGCAGAGCGCCTGATCGCTGCACCTGATTGCGGCATGAAATATCTCAGCCGCGATGTCGCATTCGGCAAACTCAAAGCATTGGCTGATGGGGCTGGGATCGTGCGGCGCAGGTTGACAGGTTCAGATGATGGCTGAATTTCTAGCTTGGAATCACTATCCTTCGTGACCGACAATAACTTGGATGGGATGGGCGTGAAATTTCAGCCCAACACCATTTACTTTAATGCCCAGGGTTGGGTTCGGCATTTGGTCGTCGTCAGCAAGTGGGGCGTCTTCATAATATCCATAGTCTTCCCGTAGTTTGTCGATGGCGAGGTTTGGGAATCTTTCCATGAACGCCTGTCGAAGGCCGTCCATCGTATTCGCGGCATCATTCAGCACAAACTCGACATGTTCCCAGCCATCTTCGTAAGCATGGCCAGGTTTTGGATACGGCACCTCCACACCAGATACTTTCCATGGTCCAACCATGATTGGGCTGTGAAGCTGTAGGATCGCGATCTCACGGCCATTTACATTGGCTGTAGAAATTAGCTGGCCTGCCTCAAAAATCTGGGTTTTTAGTCGATCAACATCTGAATTGTGTTTTAGACGCACGCAAATGTGGTCGATTTTCAAGTCTTTACACTGGTCGAGAATACCCAGCTGCGCCAAAGACGCATTTAGCTTGTCGGAAAAATCGTCAATCTCGGTGCGTAATAGTGCCCACATGAGGTCTGGCTCCGCTGTTGGCTGGCGAAAATAAATGGGGCTCATCAGCTGGCACTAGTCCAGCCAAATAGAAATTCGACATATTGTATGCTTGCGTCAATCTTCGGCCTGCATTGCAGAACTGCCACTTCGTTCGTACCGTTGAGAACGCGCACCCGCTGCGCACTCCCTGAAACCGCTATCAGGTTCTGCAATTATGATCGATATCGCTGAAACCTCTTCGACGCCGGAAACCACGGATCCGCGCATTCCGCCCCGTGATCAGGTGGTGAGCCGCTATCTGATTGATCGGTGGGCCAAGGAACAGCCGGAAAAGATATTCCTGAAATTCGATGACGCAGACCACCCAACTGGCGGTGAGGAATGGACTTATGCGGATTTTCGGGAGCTGGTCATTCGGGCAGGCCTTGGTTTTCAGGCGCTTGGGGTCAAGCAAGGCGATCACGTGTTGGTCTGGGGGCCGCCTAGTCAGGACCATACGCTGATCTATTTCGGCTTGAACTATATTGGTGCCGTCTATGTGCCGATCAACACAGCCTATCGCGGCAATTTACTGGCGCATGTGTTGGATGTTTCTGACGCTAAGCTAGCGGTCGTCCATGCCGAATTGTGCCCGCGCCTAACCGGTGTTGATTTGGCCCAACTGGATCAGGTGGTGGTATTCGGTGGGGACGCGGAAACGCCGTTGCCGTCTGTGTCTTATGCCGACGCCCTTTTGCCTGAAACCGGGACGCTCGCCGCACTGGACCGACCGATTGAGCCTTGGGACCCAATGGCGATTATCTTCACGTCCGGGACGACGGGGCCGTCTAAAGGCGTTCTCACATCCTACTTGCATCTCTACACCAATGCGGGGCCAGTAACTTGGCCGATGGTGACGGGGGAAGACCGCTGGTTACAGAATTTCCCGATGTTCCACATTGCAGGCATGGCCACCATGTTTGTGATGCTGACGCGGGGCGGATCCATCGGCATGGTCGAGCGGTTTGATACGCGCACGTTCTGGGAATCCGTCCGCCGTACAGGCTGCACGGCCTGTTTCCTCCTCGGCGCTATGGCGACTTTCCTAGACAAGGCACAACCTGACGCGAGCGATGCAGATAGCCCTATGCGCCTTATGTTCATGGTGCCGTTGACTGGCGATATTGCCGCGTTTTCCTAGCGCTTCGGTGTCGATATCTACACTATTTTTAATATGACGGAGATTTCCACGCCCATCATTTCTGAGGCCAATCCCTTGAAGCGCGGCGTGTGTGGTAAGCAGCGCGAAGGCGTGGATGTGCGCTTGGTCGATGACAATGATTGTGAAGTGCCGCAAGGCCAGGTCGGCGAAATGATGATCCGCACCGACCGGCCTTGGGGCATGAATTCCGGCTATTACAAGAACCCGGAAGCAACCGCGAAGGCCTGGCGTAATGGTTAGAGCGGATTTGGATCATTCCGGTTCATAGCCGCATGCAGTGAAGAAGCTTCG
>CAJXVF010000359.1 GCA_913060845.1 uncultured Alphaproteobacteria bacterium
ACGAGATGTAGAGAGGTCTCGTGGGCTCGGAGATGTGTATAAGAGACAGGTTGGGGCCGGCCCAGGTTCGACATCAGGACGCATGGATTTCAGGTCAAGTGATGCCTCGAGCGCCGCGCCGACATTCAGTATTCGGGCATCATCAAACGGGCGGCCAACCAGCTGCACGCCCAGCGGCAAGCCAGAGCCGGAAAAGCCGCCATTAACACTCAGCGCCGGGCCAGAAGTGACATTGAAAGGGGTCAGAACATTCGGGTATCGCCAGAAATTGATCGTATTATGGGCATCAAGTCTTGGTGCCGGTCCTGTTGCGGCAGGTGCTAGCAACACATCAAACTGCTCATATATGGGCTGCATGTCGTGGATAAGCTGCCGCCGACGACGCTGCGCCGCGACATAATCCTGTCCAGTGAATAGAAGCGCACCTAGGCTGCGGGCGAGGAAATCCGTGCCGAAATCATGGGGTTTGATCAGAAGGTCTTGTCGGTGGACGTTGAACAATTCCGACTCGGCAATAACAATTTTGACATCGTAATAATCTTGGACTGGCGCAATCCGAGCCTCAGCCACGTCCGCGCCGAGGTCAGCCAGCACCGCAGCGGCATTCTCCACAACAGCGATCATTTCTGGTGAAACGGTAACGTCTTCCTCCCAGAAATGGCGGAGGACGCCCACCTTGAGACCTTTGAGCGAGCCGCCAAGTTGGACGAAGGCGTTTGGCGGTGGCGCACCGGCGCTTGCAGGGTCTGCGCTGTCTGGCCCTGCAAGCGCATCCAGCAGCAGCGCACAATCGCGCGCGGTCCAGGCCAGTGGGCCGCAATGGTCAAACGTGAAGGAATTGGGGATGACACCGGCGCGGCTAACCAAACCATAGGTCGGCTTTAGGCCTGCAACGCCGCAATAGGTTGCTGGTCCGCGAATCGACCCGCCTGTGTCGGAACCCATGGCGCCTGCGACTATGCCTGCCGCGACTGCGGCCCCTGAACCGCTTGAAGACCCGCCCGTAAAATGGTCACGATTCCAGGGGTTTCTTGCTGGCGGCCACGGCAGATCAAAGCTCGGGCCACCATGCGCGAACTCATGGGTCGTCAGCTTAGCAGCGATGACCGCACCAGCCTCTTTTAGCTTGGTGACAGACGTCGCATCGCGATTCGGGATACGTGATTCCTGGGTTTTGGACCCACCAGCTGTCAGTACGCCCGCCGTATCGAAGATATCTTTTAGGCCAATTGGCAGTCCATGGAGCAAGCCCGTTGAAACACCAGATTGTTGCGTTTTAGTTGCGGCGTCGGCGGCTTCAAAGGCACTCTCCGCCATCACCGTCACGGTGGTATTAAGCCTTTCATCTAGCGCATCAATTCGGGCAAGAGCTGCTTCTAAAAGGTCTTTAGGTGAGACTAACTTATGCGCAATCGCTTTTGATTGCTCTTCTAGTGATAAGTGCCAGATATCTGCCAACCGATTAACCCTTCTTACTATTTCATTAATTTTATGCTTGCCGACCGATATTTCGAAGGCTTGTTTATCCACAGCTGTACAGCAAATGGGCGGCAACGGTTGGTGCTGGATGATTTTGCGTTTCGAAAATTCGTAAAATCACTGCAGCACTAGCGACGACCATGCAGGTCGTTGAGACCAGCATGGGCGACCACAAAGGAGCCGTACATCAGGTAGGTGTGCGAGGAATGGGTCAGAGGGTAGCGCGAACTATCCGATGGCAATAGCCGGTTGCTCAAGTTGGGGGATTGGGAGGCCGGGCGGCAAATCGCGTAACCCGCCCGGCGCCAATATCCCCTACTTGCCCCTCTCTGAACGCCTAGGCATTCAAAGAAAAATCAGGCAGCAAATTCACGTTTAATGCTGTCTGTATGTTCACCAATCTCAGGTGGCGAACCATATTCCGGGGCCTCAGCCGTGGAATTGCGAATGGGCGGCGCTGGCATTGAGAAAACGCCCTTCCCTGTCTCCACTTCAATGCGCCGGAGCGCTGGATGATCCACAAGATCAGCTACCTCATTCACGCTTGAGTAGGCGATGTCAGCCTCTTGCAGGCGCGCTTGAAGGTCAGCTTGCGTTATATGGCTGAATATCTCCTCGATCAGACCCTCCAACCATTCTCGATTTTCCATGCGCGCCTGGTTTGGCGTACAGCGAGCTTCCGCCTTCAGATCTGGCCGTTGCATGACTATTTCGGCAAATCGGCCCCATTCCCGCTCATTCTGGATCGCAATCACAGTCAGACGGCCATCGCCAGTTGGATATGCCCCATATGGAACCAGGGCATTATGCCGGAGCCCCGTGCGTGGCCAATCCTTACCGGCATATTGATTAAACAGCACAGGTGCTGCCATCAAGTCCGCCATTGCATCAAACATGGCGACGCTGATGCCTGCGCCTTTGCCAGTTTTCTCACGGGCATAAAGCGCCTCAAGCACGCCAGAGAGCGCATTCACGCCAGTATTCAAGTCACAGGCGGAATAGCCTATGCGCCCAGGCTCTGCCGCTGATCCGGTGACGGACATGACAGCGCTTTCGGCCTGCACCAGCAGGTCATAAGCTTTGGCCGTATCAAATGGCGGCGGGGCGGCACCATAGCCTGAAATATCAACAGTGATCAGCCGCGGATACTTCGCCCTGAGCGCTTCAGAGCCGAACCCAGCACGTTCAGTCGCACCAGGTGCCAAGTTTTGCACCCAGACATCCGCCTTGGCTAAAAGCCTGTGCAGCAGCGCACAATCATCGTCGTTCTTAATGTCGACGACGAGTGATTCCTTGCCACGATTCAGCCAAACAAAGAATGCTGACTCGCCACCGGCTGCATTGTCATACCCGCGCGCGAAATCGCCCTCAGCCCGTTCAAGCTTCACGACACGCGCGCCTGAATCTGCCAATCGGCAGGTTAGGTACGGTGCAGCAACCGCTTGTTCAAGTGAAACGACCAGAACGCCATCAAGTGCGCCGGCCATGATCAGTAAGACCTCGGCATGCCAAGCACATGCTCGGCGATGAAACTGAGCACGAGATTAGACGAAATCGGCGCAGTCCGGAAAATCCGAGCCTCCCGGAACTTCCGCTCGATGTGATATTCCTCCGCGAACGCGAAGCCGCCATAGGTCTGCATGCAGGTGTCAGCGGCTTTCCATACGGCCTCACCGGCAAGATATTTCCCGATATTGGCTTCCGCACCACAGGGCAGCCCAGCTTCGAACAAAGCCGCAGCCTTCTGCACCATCATCTGCGCGCCAGTGAAATGGGCATAGGCTTCTGCAATTGGGAACTGAACGCCTTGGTTCGTGCCAATTGGCTTGCCGAACACGACCCGTTCCGTGGCGTAGGTGGACGCCATTTTGGCAAACCACTGGCAATCCCCCAGCGCTTCCGCCGACACCAGAACACGTTCAGCATTCATGCCGTCCAGGATATAGCGGAAGCCCTTGCCTTCTTCGCCAATCAGGCTGGAGGCGGGGATGCGCATGTTGTCGTAGAAAATTTCGGTGGTGTTGTGGTTGATCATGGTGCGGATGGGTTTGATCTCCATCCCCTTGCCCTTCACAGCCCGCATATCGACCAGGAACACCGAAAGCCCATCAGTCCGCTTCGCCACTTTGTCTTTGGGCGTCGTGCGCGCCAGTAGCAGCATCAGATCTGAATGTTCAGCGCGGCTCGTCCACACTTTCTGGCCGTTTACGACATATTCGTCACCATCACGAACAGCCATGGTGCGGAGGCTCAGCGTATCCGTACCGCTCGTCGGCTCCGTCACGCCAAATGCCTGTAACCGAAGCTCACCGCTGGCGATCTTTGGCAGATAATGTTTCTTTTGCTCATCATTACCGTGCCGAAGCACTGTGCCCATGGCTGTCTCTTATACACATCTCCGAGCCCACGAGACCTCTCTACATCTCG
>CAJXVF010000360.1 GCA_913060845.1 uncultured Alphaproteobacteria bacterium
TATTCGTCGGCAGCGTCAGATGTGTATAAGAGACAGGGATACGCCAGATTGCCAGTTCTTCTTCGCCCATGGCAGCTTCGACGCTATCACCCGGAAATTCCACAAAGACCCCGGCATGACCATTGGCGTGTACCAGTGTCGGCCGGAGAGCAAGGGCTCCATCCATATCCAATCTGCGAACCCGGAAGCCGCACCTACCATTCGCCAGAACTTCCTGGATGATCCGATTGATCAGGCAGCGATGATTGGCGGCATGCGGGTTGCTCGGCAAGTCGGGGAAGCAAGCGCGCTTGGCAAATACCGCGAAGAGGAACTCTATCCCGGCACAGCGATGCAATCGGACGAAGAATTGCTCGAATACGCCCGCGCTACTGGCGCCACCACGTATCACGTCATGGGAACGGCCAAGATGGGCACAAAGGACGATCCCATGGCCGTCACAGATGACAGGCTGCGGGTGCGTGGGATTGAGGGGCTGCGGGTGATCGATGCCTCCGTCATGCCAACCATGCCGTCTGGCAACATCAATGCGCCGGTCATCATGGTCGCCGAAAAGGGCGCTGACATGGTGCTGGCAGATGCCCGCGCCTGACTGAGAAGGCGATCCGCAAAGGGGCTCGACCAGGCCGCAATTACAGGCCACGCTGTCCATGAATCCAGAACCGGCCCACGCGCCGCACTAACGTAAAAAGGAAGAAATATGCGACCGAATAAAATCAAAGAAATGTGGGCTGCTGGCCAATCTGCATCCCTCGGCTGGCTCTCAATTTCGCACAGCTTCACGGCGGAGATGATGGCGCGCCAAGGCTTCGATGCGCTCTGTATTGATCTGCAGCACGGCATGTCTGAAATGAACGATGTGCTGCCAATGCTGCAAGCGATCTCACAGACAGACACCGTGCCGTTTGTGCGCGTCGCCTGGAATGACCCTGCAGCGATCATGAAAGCGTTGGATGTCGGCGCTTACGGCATTATCGTGCCACTGGTGAACAACGCGGAAGAAGCCGCCAAAGCGGTTGCCGCTTGCCGCTATGCCCCTGTCGGCATGCGCTCGTCTGGCCCGATCCGGGCTGCGCACTATGGTGGTGCCAACTACTTCGAGGAAGCCAACGACCAGATCATCGTGATGGCGATGATTGAGACCAAAGAAGGCCTCGAAAATCTGGATGCGATCTGCGCCACTCCAGGCCTCGACGCTGTCTATATCGGTCCGGCTGATCTGTCCTACGCGCTTGGCTTGCCGCCACAGGCAGACAATCCCAACCCGCTGCACATGGAAACCTGTGACAAAATCCGGGACACCGCACACAAGCACGGCATCAAAGCTGTCATGCATTGCGCCGGCGCTGAATTCGCCGCCGGAGCCATCAATCGCGGGTTTGACATGGTCATGCTGACTTCAGACCTCGCTTGCATGATTGCAGGTGCGAAGGACCAGTTGGGCAAGCTCAAAGCTGGTACCTCATAGGCTGAAATGTGGGGAGGCGGGCCAGATTTGATCAAGCCTCCCCACATTGTTCTGCCAAAGCCTTTGGGTGAAAATTGAATTGCCTAAACGTGTCGCCACCCGCTAAATTTGCGGGGAAGATAGTTACTCGGAGAAACGGCCATGCGCTTCACAGAAGCCCAAATTCAGCAATACGAAACTGAGGGATATGTTTTCCCCATTGACGTGTTGGGTGCCGATGAAGTGGCGCAGCATCGGGCGAGCTTGGAGGCCGTTGAAGCCCAAAACGGCGGCAAACTTTTGCCAGCGCAGCGCCCGAAATCACACCTGCTGTTCAAATGGCTGGATGACCTGATCCGTGATCCGCGCGTGCTGGATCCGATTGAGCAACTGATCGGGCCAAATATCCTCTGCTGGAACACCATCTTTTGGATCAAAGACGCAGGCTCAGAAAGCTTCGTCTCATGGCATCAAGATAACCGCTATTGGGGCCTTTCAAGCGATAAAGTCATCACGGCCTGGTTGGCGCTTTCCCCAGCTCAAGTCGAAAATGGCTGCATGCGCATTATGCCGGGCACTCATAAGGGTGACGTGCTCAACCACGAAGACCGCTATGACGATGCCAATATGCTGACCCGAGGCCAAGAAATCACGGAAGGCGTAGATGACGCTCGCGCGGTTCACATGCCGCTCCAGCCCGGCCAGATGTCGATCCATAATTACCGCGCCGCCCATGCAAGCGGCCCAAACATCGGCACAGACCGCCGCATCGGTGTCTCCATGCACTTCATGCCGGTAGAAACCGAGCAGGTTGTCGGCGAATGGGACTCAGCGGCACTTGTCCGCGGCCAAGACTCTCACCGAGCCTTTGAGCACACGCCACGGCCTATGCGGGACCTAGACCCAGCGATATTCGCATTCCACGCTAAGGCCGCTGAAGCCATCAACAACATTCTCTACGAGGGTGCTGCAACGAATACGGCTAAGTTGTAACTTGCTGTTGAGTAAACACGCGCTCTATCGGCGTTTGTTACGCAATCGGAGGTTACCCGCGTCGCCGCCATTCCGTTAGCAAGAGGCGTTAGAGGCGGGATGTTTGCTTGGACCAGCCGGAAGCGCTTGGTCAAAGACCATCAATGTTCGATGCTTTGAAATCGGATTGATCAAGATCCTGCGGCAAGCGCTTCCACAGAAGTCCAGAGCGCATCATCAATGGTGACTGGGTCTCTATTTTTGCTATTTGAACCTGGTATGCGAACAGGCAGGTCATCGATGATCTCACTCGCTACACGATTGACACTGTCGGCAAGCATCCCGGCATGTGCGGCGGGGTCGATCAGAATGTAAAACTGGCCGAGATCATGCGGTGGCCCGTCCGCCGCCTTCAATCCTTTCACATCCAGTGAGTTGACGGATCCAGTCAATCCGGCAGCTAGGAATTCAACCAGAAGACCCAGTGCCCAACCTTTGTACCCTGCGGCACTCGCCAAGGATCCTTGTAGCGCGCTTTCTGGATCGGTCGTCTGTTGGCCATCGCCATCAACTGCCCACCCTAGCGGGATGTCCTCTCCGGCAGCTTTCGCCATCGTTATCTTGCCAAGCGCTACTGCCGATGTCGCGAAATCGGCATGCATCGCGGGCCCGTCCGTTCCTGGCAAAGTGAAAGCGATTGGATTTGTTCCAAGCACCCGCTTTTTACCGCCCAGGCCAGCCACGATGGCCGAAGCATTCGTGAACCCGATACCGATCAAGCCAGACGCAGCAATCTGTTCAGTAAAGAAGCCAAGCGATGTGCAAGTGTGAGAATGAGCAATGGACAGTGTTGCTACACCGCAGTTTTTCGCGGCCTCGATGGCCTTAGGCAGTCCACGCTCGAATGCCGGCTGTGCAAAGCCGAGCCTTGCATCAACGGTAACAGTGCCTGGACGCGGTGTCATGACAAGCGGTTCAACGATCCCGCTGACCCTGCCAGAGGCGAGTTGCACGCAGTAACTCTCTAAGTAATAGAGCCCGCAGATCACATTGCCGGTCTGTTCAGCCCGCGCAACTGCCCGCGCGACAGTTCGTGCCTGCCAGGCGCCAGCGCCATACGCCACCAGGGCCTCAGCGCCCTTGCGCTCAATGTCCGCGACTGAAACCTGCATTACACTTCTCTTTCTGATCTGCCCGCTTCACCAATATCTATGCCTTGTAGTGTTGCTTGTTGCGGGAAGACAGTCTATGCGTCAGGACCATCTAAGCGAATTGCTCCTGTAAGTTCTTGGGTGGCGAATGCTGGTGATTCATCATTGGCAAAAGCGATGGACAGCTACCAACTATACCGATCAGACAAAATGAACCAATGCTCCAGAATACGATCGCCGCATTACAAGAATTTTGAGAGGAGGTCGGCGGTGGTGGTCAGCCCCCACTGAGTGGTCGGTGTGTAATGTTAGTGCATAGACGGTCTTTGCTC
>CAJXVF010000361.1 GCA_913060845.1 uncultured Alphaproteobacteria bacterium
CGAGATGTAGAGAGGTCTCGTGGGCTCGGAGATGTGTATAAGAGACAGGCATAGACGTGGCCCGTCGTCCGCTTCAGCACGCCAGACTGGATCGGGAAATGCTTCTTTAGGTTCTCGACCTCAAGCACCGGCTCTGAGCTTGATGCGTTCGGGGAGCCTTTTGATGCGACCTCAGCCATCGTTCGCTCCATATAACTCGTCTGAGCGCCAGCATGCGGCCCAATGGCCTGGACGCTTCTCTTCATATTCAGGTCGGTCTTGCCGACATTTATCAATCGCTTTCGTGCAGCGAGGCGCAAAAGCGCAGCCCTCTGGCAATGAATGCAAAGGCGGGACAATGCCTGGAATTTCCTCCAAGCGCTCTGCTGCCGCTTCCTCGCCAACAATGATTGCAAGGCTAGGTACGGAAGCCAGCAGCCCCCGCGTATAGGGATGACGCGGGTTAGCGAACAGCGTCATCACGTCTGTCTCTTCGACCTTCCGGCCCGCATACATAACGATGACGCGATTAGCTGTCTCCGCCACGACGCCGAGATCATGGGTGATCAGGATAACGCCGGCGCCCAGATCATCCTTCAGGTTCACGATGAGATCGAGGATCTGCGCCTGGATGGTTACATCGAGGGCAGTTGTCGGCTCGTCTGCGATCAACACTTTCGGCTTACACGCCAGCGCCATGGCGATCATTACGCGCTGACGCATACCGCCAGAAAGCTGATGCGGGAATTCTCGCACACGCCGTTCTGGCTCCGGGATGCGAACCAATTTCAGCATCTCGATAGACCGTTCCATGGCCTGGGCCTTGGACATGTCTTGATGCAAAATCAGCGCTTCGCTGATCTGCTTTCCAATCCGCATAACCGGGTTGAGGCTGGTCATCGGCTCCTGGAAAATCATGGAGATGTCGTTGCCGCGAATGCCACGCATTTCGGCTTCTGACAGGTCCATAAGGTCCTGGCCGTCCAGCTTAATCTCACCGCCAACGATGCGGCCCGGCGGGTCCGGGATCAGGCGCATAATCGACAGCGCGGTCATGCTTTTACCGCAGCCCGACTCGCCAACAATGGCCAACGTTTCGCCACGGGCGACAGAGAACGACACGTCCTCTACCGCACGGACAACGCCTTCACGGGTGAAAAAGTAAGTTTTGAGGCCGTTGACCTCTAATGCCGCCTGATTGTCAGGCGCGTTTGTTTGCGCAGCGTCCGTCATAATTTGAAGTGCTCCTTAGCTGCGCTGACGGGGGTCGAGGATATCGCGGACGGCGTCGCCCAGAAGGTTCGCGCCGAAGACCGCAAGACTGATGGCAATGCCGGGGAAGATCACGAGCCAAGGTGCGGTCCGCACATACTCAGCCGCACTTTCCGAAAGCATCCGCCCCCAGGAAGGATGTGGCTCTGGAATGCCAAGGCCGAGGAAGGACAAAGATGCTTCCGTTAGGATGGCGGCACCAAGCTGTGCCGTCGCCAGCACAATCAGCGGCGCTAGGGTGTTGGGAAGCACGTGCTTCACAGCAATCCGCGTTTCGCTCATGCCGATGGCTTTAGCAGCCTCTACAAATGGCATCTCTCGTAAACTGAGCGTGTTCGATCTGATAACACGCGCCACATGCGGCACCAGTGGGATCGATATGGCGATCACCGTGTTCTCAAGGCTAGGCCCGAGTGATGCGGCCATGACCAGCGCCATCACCAGCAATGGTAACGCTTGCATAATGTCGATGATGCGCTGGGTGATCAGATCAAACCAGCCGAGTAGATAACCGGACGCTAGGCCGATGATAACGCCAAACGAGCAGCCGAGGATCGTCGATCCCAGCCCCACTGCCAGCGATATTCTGGCACCATGGATGATACGGGAGAGAAGATCCCGGCCCATCATGTCGGCACCAAGCATGTGCTGACCGCCAGGCCCTTGCAGGGAGGTATCGGCGTTGGTTTTGACCGGATCCATCGGTGCCAGCACATCGGCAAAAATGCCAGTGAACAGCAGGCCAAGGAACAGGAACAATCCAACTGCGCCGAGCGGATAACTCTTGGCCAAGAACCAAGCTTTGCCGAGGCGGCTTTCGACGCCGGCACCAGCTTTGCTAAGTTCGGCCGCGTGATCGATAGGTTTGATCGCCATCAGATCCGCTCCCTATTCGTACTTGATGCGTGGGTCGAGCGAGACATAGAGCAAGTCGACCAGGAAATTCGTCAGAACTACGATGACGCCAATGAACATCACCAAGTTTTGGACAATGGGATAATCCCGCCACTGGATCGCCTCCACTAAGAAGCGCGCAATGCCAGGAATGTTGAAGACGGTTTCCGTAACAATCAGCCCACCAATTAAGAACGCCGCTTCAATGCCGATGATCGTTACGACCGGCAGCACGGCATTGCCCAGTGCGTGGCCATAGTTCACGGACCGATCGCTGGCACCTTTGGCTTTGGCCGTGCGGATATAATCTTGCCGTAACACTTCCAACATCGATGATCGGGTGAGACGCATGATCAGGGCAGATGATCTGAAACCAACCGCAGCCGCCGGGATGCTGTAGAGCAGTAACTCATCCCATAAATTATCTGGAGGGTCTGTATAAATCGGGATGGTTCCGAACCACGTGACGAACGCCATCAGGATCAGCAGCGCCAACCAGAATGACGGTAGCGACAGGCCAGATAGACTGATAACGCGCAGGAAATAATCCAGCGGCGTGTTCTGCTTTACAGCGCTGATAACGCCGAGCGGCAGGCCAAAAAGGACAGAGAAGAAAAGCGCCAATGCGGCGAGCTTCGCGGTAATAGGAATGCGCGGCGCGATCTCATCAATCGCCGGCAATTCAGATACATAGGAAAACCCTAGATCGCCTTGTAGAAGGCCGCTGATCCAGTGCCAATATTGCAGTGGAATTGGGTCTGAAAGCCCAAGTTCGTCTTCCAATGCGGCTTTTTCAGCTGGATCAACGAACCCTGCTGAATCAAACAAGATGTCCGCAATGTTGCCCGGCACAAGCCGCAACAGCGCGAAGATGATGATCGACATGCCGATTAGCGTGACAGCCATCAGCAATGTTCGGCGGACGATATATGCGACCACGGCGAAATGCCTCTCTGGAACGGAACTTCTAGAACTATAAGTAGAAGGGGCGCTGCCGAAACAGCGCCCCTCCGCTCAAGTGTCGTCTATTAGGACAGTGGCTTAGTTTTTGAGCCAGATGTCCTCAAAGCGCCAGCCATTGTAAGAGCTGTTCACCATTACGGTGAGGCCCTGTACGCGCGGCTGGGCGCAAGTAGCACCAACCCGATGGTCGATCATCGGACGGGCGACGTCGCCCTGCAGTCGGGAATCGATTTCCCAAACCAATTTACGGCGGGCGTCTTGGTCAGCCATGGAAGACTGCTTTTTGAACAGCTCCATCATTTCCTGACTGCAATAACCCGTGTAGTTCCGCTGTGAGCCGCAGGCATAGTTTTCGAAGAAGACTACGTCTGGATCATCAACGCCAACGCCGGTCAAGTTCAAGCCAACCTGATAATCCTTGCGCGCCACAGTAGCGTGCCAGTTTGATGACTCGATGACTTCCAGTTCAGCATCAATGTAGATGGCTTTCAGCTGATCCAAAAGGATAACCGCCGGGTCGCGATAGATTGCGATGTTCCGAGTAGAAACCTTCACAGCCACGCGATTATCAGGACCGTAACCGGCTGCCTTCATTATCGCCTGTGCTTTTGCGACATCTTCAGCAGGCTCGCCATAGCCTGGCGCTTTGGCCAGTACTTCAGCAGGCATACCCCAACCGCCAGATGGCGGTGGCAGCATAGCGCCACCAAGTTGGTTTTCGCCATCTGTCTCTTATACACATCTCCGAGCCCACGAGACCTCTCTACATCTCGTAT
>CAJXVF010000362.1 GCA_913060845.1 uncultured Alphaproteobacteria bacterium
CATCAACCTGCACAAAACCTTCTCCACGCCCCATGGTGGCGGTGGTCCGGGCTCCGGGCCAGTGGTCTTCTCAGAAGCTTTGGCACCTTTCGCACCGCTGCCTTGGGTCACGGGCGATGGGGATTCGGGCTATGACTTGACGGAAGAAGCATCCGGCGATGCGGCTGAAAGCTTTGGCCGCATGAAAGGCTTCCACGGCCAGATGGGCATGTTCGTGCGCGCGCTTGCCTACATGATGAGCCACGGATCAGACGGGCTGATGCAAGCCTCCGGCGATGCCGTGCTCTCCGCCAACTACCTAAAAGCGCGGCTAGAGGATGTTATGTCCGCCCCCTATGGCGATGGCCCCTGCATGCATGAAGCCTTGTTCGACGACACGTTCTTGAATGGCACAGGCGTTACCACCCTCGACTTTGCGAAAGCGATGATCGATGAGGGCTATCATCCAATGACGATGTATTTCCCGCTCGTAGTCCACGGTGCAATGCTGATTGAACCAACCGAAAGCGAAAGCAAAGAAGCGCTCGACCGGTTCGCCGATACGCTACGCTTCCTAGCTGAGCAAGCGAAGGCAGGCGATACAGAACGCTTCATCCAAGCCCCACGCTATGCGCCTCGCCGCCGGCTGGACGAAACGCAGGCAGCGAGGAAGCCGATCCTGCGCTGGAAGCCTCAAGCAGCAACGGCGGAGGCTGCGGAGTAGGGCTGCGACTGGGATTCCTTTTTACCCGCAAGCACCCCCTCACCCTGCCCTCTCTCCCCGTTGGGGGGAGAGGGAGTTTCAGAAAGTTGGGAGGCGGCCTACGTGAGGGTCTCCTCGCCCCCCAACGGGGGGAGAGGGAACAGGGTGAGGGGGCACCTGCGGAAGCAGAGTAATCTCCGCCACCAAGACATTGCATTCCGGCCCGGAGGCCATAGACGATGTTCATCGAGTTCTTCTTTAAAGTGAAAGAAGCCAAGATTCCGGTGACGATCCGGGAATTCTTGATGCTGTTGGAGGCGCTGGATAAGCACGTCGCCGGATTCAGCGTTGATGATTTCTACTACTTGTCCCGCGCAGCGCTGGTAAAGGACGAGAAGTTCTTTGACCGATATGACCGCGTGTTCGGCCAGTTCTTCAAAGGCATTCAGGACCTGACTGAAGGCATGTTCGGTGCCGAAATCCCTGAAGATTGGCTCGCCAAGCAAGCTGAGCTGCTTTTGTCCGATGCGGATAAGGAGCAGATCGAAGCCATGGGCGGCTGGGACAAAGTGATGGAGGAGCTGAAAAAGCGCCTCGAGGAGCAAAAGGGCGAGCATCACGGCGGTAATAAGTGGATCGGCACTGGCGGCACGTCGCCGTTCGGCACTGGCGGCTTCAACCCGGAAGGCGTGTCCATTGGTGGCAAGCAGCGCCGCCAGGGTAAGGCGCTGAAGGTTTGGGAAAAGCGCGAATACAAGAATTATGACGATTCGATCCAGCTCGGAATCCGGAATATCCAAATAGCGCTCCGCCGCTTGCGGGAATTTGCGCGCACGGGTTCGGAAGACGAGTTGGACCTGAAGGAAACCATCGACAAGACGGCGAAGAACGCTGGCATGCTCGATATCATCATGCGGCCAGAACGCACCAACCGCGTCAAAGTGCTGATGTTCTTTGATGTCGGCGGGTCGATGGATGACCATATCCGCGTCTGTGAAGAACTGTTCTCCGCCTGCCGGACAGAGTTCAAAAATCTCGAATTCTATTACTTCCACAACTGCATCTATGAGGGCCTGTGGAAGGACAATCGCCGCCGCTTTGATGAGCGCGCACCCACATATGACGTTATCAACAAATACCCGCAGGATTACAAAGCGATCTTTGTCGGCGATGCGTTTATGAGCCCCTATGAGGTGACGTATAAAGGCGGATCGGTGGAGCATTGGAACGAGGAGCCGGGCGCGCTTTGGCTCTCCCGCATGTTGGACCATTGGCCGGATTCGATCTGGCTAAACCCGCGCCCTGAACAGCGTTGGGACCACACGCCTTCTACCCAGATCATCAAGGAAGTCATGGCCAACCGCATGTATCCTTTAACGGTAGATGGCCTTGACCGTGGATTGAAAGCGCTCACCCGATGACCTTGCCGACAGCAGACGTTCTCGCCGCCGTGGATGCAGATATCGACGGCTCGCTGGAGCGGCTGTTTGATTGGCTGCGCATTCCGTCCATCTCCACGGATCCTGCCTATAAGGCGGATGTGGAGCGGGCTGCGGATTGGGCCGTCAAAGAAATTTCAGGTCTTGGGTTCACCGGCGGCAAACGTCAAACGCCGGGCCATCCAATGATCGTGATGCATCATCCGGGGCCGAACACAGGCGGTGCGAAGTCCGCGCCCCATATCCTGTATTACGGCCATTATGACGTGCAGCCGCCGGAGCCACTGGAGCTTTGGGACGCACCGCCGTTTGAACCGCAACTGATAGACGCCGAACGCGGTAAGCGCATCGTTGCCCGGGGTGCGGTGGACGACAAAGGCCAAGTGATGACTTGGCTTGAAAGCCTCCGCGCTTGGCACAAGGTCAACGGCGGGCCGCCTTGCGAAGTCACTGTGCTGCTTGAAGGCGAAGAAGAAACCGGTAGCCCAAATCTGGTCCCGTTCCTCAAAGCCAATGCCGAAGAACTCTCCCGTCCTGATGTCGCCATTGTATGTGACACGCCCATGTGGAGCTTGGAAAAGCCCGCGATCACATGGCTGCTGCGCGGCATGTGCTATGTCGAGGTCACGCTCGAAGGCCCCAGCCATGACTTGCATTCAGGCTTGTATGGCGGTGCTGTCCTAAACCCAATCAATGCGCTGACGAGTATTCTCGGCGATCTACAGGATGACCAGGGTCGGGTGCAAATCCCAGGCTTCTACGATGATGTTGAAGAACCGCCGGAAGCCGTTAAAGCCAATTGGGCGGCCCTTGGTTTCGATGAGAACGCCTTCCTTGCGGGTGTCGGCCTAACGGTTCCCCATGGAGAGGCTGGCCGCACACCCTTGGAACGCCTTTGGTCCCGTCCGACGGCTGATGTGAACGGCATTTGGGGCGGGTATACGGGCGAAGGCTCAAAGACGGTTATTGCGTCCCGTGCGTCCTGCAAACTCTCCTGCCGCTTGGTGCCAAACCAAGACCCACAGAAGATCAAAGCTGGCGTTGAGGCCTTCTTCCGCGCCCGTGCGCCGAAAGACGCCAAGTTGACGTTCCGCTTTTTCGGCGTGAACCCTGGCCTCAAGGTCGCAACGAACACTGCCTATTTCCGTGCTGCAGAGCAAGGCCTGCAGGATGTATTTGGCGTTGAGCCAGCGCTGATGGGCTGCGGCGGATCAATCCCCGTCGTTGGTTCCATGCAGCGGATTTTAGGCCTCGACAGCCTGCTCGTCGGTTTCGGCCTTGAGGATGATCGGATGCACAGCCCAAACGAAAAGTTCGAACGGGCCTGCCTGCACCAGGGCATCCGCAGCAACGCCGCAATTTTGGCTAGGTTGGCCGAAGGCTAACGCCCTATTGAAGAGCGCTAGCGCCCTACATCATCGCGAACCCGCCGTTTACGCTGATCGTTTGGCCCGTCACCCAGGCGGCTGCGTCTGATGCCAAGAACGCTATCATCGGTGCCACGTCGTCTGGCTTGCCGATGCGGCGGAGCGGGTAGTTGCGGACGATCTTGTCCATGTTTTTCGCCAGGAATTCAGCGTCCGAATGGGATGTCTGCACAAGCCCGAGTGAGACTGTGTTGACGGTGATGTTGTTGCGCCCAAGCTCTTTCGCCAGTGACTTGCCCAGCGCCATTGTTCCAGCGCAGGTGGCGGCAGCCATGGAGATATTGGCCCTGTCTCTTATACACATCTGACGCTGCCGACGAATAGAGAGGTGTA
>CAJXVF010000363.1 GCA_913060845.1 uncultured Alphaproteobacteria bacterium
AGTATTACGCAAGTGGGCAAACCTCTGAACAGAAACCCTTAGCTAGGCCAGCCCCCACTGGAAAGACGCGCGCTCTGGAGCGGCGTCAGAACGCCTGTTCGATATACGCCAAGAACGCCTGCATCAAGTTGATCAGGATAAGGCATGTGACCAACGCCATATTCGTTGTTCATAACAGCAAGCACGGAAAAACGGCCAGGCTGGCTCTCAACGTCGCAGATAATCTCAGCAGCGAAGGCTATGCGACGGCGGAGGATGCTCAAACACGCTTTCAAGCTCGCCCAGATTTTGCCGAGTTTAGAGCTGTACTGGTAAACCTTGCGGTTCTTGACCACCTTGGCCTGCAATCCCACAGAATACTGATGCACGAAAGGACGCCCATTCATTGTGCCTATATCCACAGCTCCGAGCGATGACTGAGCAAGCGCAAACGCTGCCTGATCAAGCTGAAGCGGCAGTCCGAGCGCGCGGGCGAACAAGTTCATTGTTCCAGCAGGAAGCACACCCAGCGCCTTACCACTCCGAAATGCTGCACCTGCAGCCGCTGAGACTGTGCCATCGCCACCACCAGCAACGATCACATCAATGGTAGGATCATTCTCCGCAGCTTCCAGCGTATCAAGCAGCGCAGCGCCTGGAATGACTTGAATGTTAATCTCGTGGCCAGCGCCTTCAAACGCATCGCGCAAAACGGCCGAGAACCGATCAAGGCCCTCAGTTTTCAGCGTGCCGCCATCTTTGTTGAGGATCGCCGCGATGCGCATGAATTTATCCTGTCAGCAGGCCGCAATACGGCCCGATCACCAAAGTAACGCATGCCAGCCAATAATCGTTCGCCAATCAGACGCAATACGTCTTGAGCGGCGGCAAGCCGTTGAAACCGACAGAGCAATATGTGGCCGTATAGGCGCCGGCAGACAGGAACTCGACCATATCGCCGGGCTTTAGGTCGTCCGGCAGTTCATAGGGCGTTTTCTCATACAGAACATCGACTTCATCACAGGTCGGGCCAGCTATGATGGCGCGGCTGACAGGGCCGCCATCACGACTTGTGGTCATGCGATACTGAATGGCCTCGTCCAGCGTCTCAATTAGGCCGCCAAATTTGCCAACATCCAGATAGACCCAGCGCGGGCCACCTTCCTGCTTATGGGAAACGAGTACGACCTCGCTCTGGATCAATCCTGCATCTGCGACCATGCTGCGGCCAGGCTCTACCAGCAAGTCTGGTTGGCGATTGCCGAAGTGCTTCTGCATCGCCTGCATCAGCGCTTCACAATGGGCGTTCTGTGGTGCTGCGTCAGTGCGATAATGTGCAGGGAACCCGCCGCCGACATTAACCATGCGCAGGTTGACGCCCTGCTCCGCTAAATCCGTGAACAGCATCGCTGCCCGGCTGACGGCCATGTCCCATGCGCCCGCATCGCGCTGCTGTGAGCCCACATGGAAGGAGACGCCGTAAGGGTCCAGCCCCATCTCCCCAGCCTGGGTCAGCAATTCCTTCGCCATTGGGAAGGAGCAGCCGAATTTATGGCTGAGCGGCCAATCGGCGGTGCTGGAGAAATCCAAATGCAGGCGGCAATAGACGCGAGCACCCGGTGCAACTTCAGCCAGCTTTTCAAGCTCACCGGCAGAATCGAAGGCAAACAGCCGCACACCTAAATCATAGGCCGCTTTGATGTCTGACTGCTTCTTCACCGTATTGCCAAACGAAATGCGTTCTGGCCGCGCGCCAGCGGCCAAGGCATCGCGAATTTCATAGATCGAGGCCGTATCGAAGCTGGAACCGAGCCCGGCCAACAGACGCAGAATTTCCGGCGCTGGATTGGCCTTCATTGCATAGAAAATCGCAGCCCGCGGGAGGGATAGGGCCAAGCCTTCAAAGGCACTGCGGACAGAGTCCAGGTCCATCACCAGGCAGGGTGTCGCCGGGCGCACGTCTGACAAAAAACGGCGAATACGAGCGGTCACGGGGCTGCGACCCTCCTGAAGCAAGATGATGAGGAATAGAACGAAGTTGCGCGCGTATAGGGTTCATCGCCTGAATACGCAACGATTAAATAGGCTGCAGCCGCTAGAAATCCAGCCTAACCAGCCTTTTTCACCACCTGATCAATCGCCCCAAACGGTGAATGACCATCCCGCGTTTTGAATTCGATGCGCACACTATCGCCAGATTTCAGGAATTCGGATTTAGGCGCGCCCTCTTCAATCGTCTCAATCATCCGCTTCTCCGCAATGCAGGAAGAGCCGGCAGTACGGTCCCGGTTCGAAATTGTGCCAGAGCCAATGACCGTCCCAGCGACCAAGTTACGCGTGCAGGCTGCGTGGGCGATCAAGCGTGGGAATTCAAAGTTCATATCGACACCACAGTCCGGCTGTCCATATGCTCCGCCATTAATCCAACAATGCATCGGCCCAATCAGCTTGCCGCCATCCCATGCCGCACCCAAAGCGTCCGGCGTTACGGTGACGGGCGCAAATGCCGTCGCTGGCTTGCCTTGGTAAAAGCCGAAGCCTTTCCCAAGTTCACCCGGAATAACATGCCGAAGCGATACATCATTGATGATCGTCACCAGTTTGATGTGCTGGCCGGCATCTGCTTCCAATACGCCCATGGGCGCGTCATCCAAGATCACGCCGACCTCAGCCTCAAAATCAATGCCCCAAGCGTCATCCAACATCAGGATCGGCGCGCGGCAGCCCTGAAATCATCGGATCCACCTTGATACATCAGTGGATCATTCAGAAAGCTGGACGGCATTTCCGCACGCCTGGCTTTCCGCACAAGTTCCATATGGTTCAGGTAGACGCTCCCGTCCGATCAATTGAACGCGCGGGGCAAAGGTGCTGCCAGAATGCTGGGATCACTGACATCAATCGCGCCCGGAATTTCGCCGGATTCCAGTTGCTTAGAAAGGCGGCGCAATTCCGGCTCCACAGCCGCCCAGTTGTCCAACGCCGATTGCAGGGTCCGCGCCACCCGGTCCGCACGGACGGCCTTTGTTAGATCTTCGGATACGATGACAAGCGCGCCATCCCGGCCTTCGTTCAAAGATGCGAGTTTCATTCACCTGTCTCCTGGTCAGCGCGTTTGCTGATGCCAAGCTTACAGCCGAACCGGTCCGACGGCATATCAGCAGAAGTCCAACGCGTCGGGTCACCCGCAGTTCGACGCGGCAGGAACCATGTTGTTTTGCTCATCCCGCTCTCTCCCGTTGGCGCTTTGATCGTCATTCGAATCTAACGTGGGCAGGCGGATGGTGCCACCATAGTCAAACCTTTCCACAGGCCAGGCATTTGCGGATTGCGGGCCGGTCCTTAGCATGCCGCTAACATGACCGATTCGAACCAAATGACATCCGACGACAACGCATCGGACGCGCGCCGTCGATTAATTGCAGCAGCGGCGTCGCTGTTCGCCACTCATGGCTATGCCACCGTCAGCATTGACCAGATCGCGGCAACCGTCGGCGCGACCAAAGGTTTGTATTATCATCACTTCAAGGCCAAGGCTGACGTACTGGCTGAGATCGTTAGCGCCGCGCGCGCTGAAGCACTGACCGCAGCAACGAACGCACACGAAGCCGTTGGACCAGACGCACCGGCAGAAAAGCGTATCGAGGCTTTAGCGGAAGGTGAATTGACAGCAGCGCTTGCAGCGCCGGAAATCCACCGGGTCGCGGCAGAAGCGAATGACCTGCTTGCCCAGACACGCATTTCTCCAAACTTCCAGCCGCTGGCTGATGCAGCGACAAGAGACCGGGAAGCGTTGGAGCGGCTGTATCAGGATGCTTATCGCGACGGCGTCAAAACTGGCCGCCTAGAGCCCTGTCTCTTATACACATCTCCGAGCCCACGAGACCTCTCTACATCTCG
>CAJXVF010000364.1 GCA_913060845.1 uncultured Alphaproteobacteria bacterium
TCGGCAGCGTCAGATGTGTATAAGAGACAGAAACAAACCCGCACTCGATGGAGCTTTCTTGATGCGCGCTGAAACGCCCGCGGCTTCCCCGCCCCAAAATGCCCTAGCCGGACCGCTTACCGCCTGTCCACCTAAGGCCGGGTTAAACGGGGATGTACGCCCACCGGGGGACAAGTCAATCTCCCATCGTGCATTGTTGCTGAATGCGCTTGGCGTTGGCCATGCAGAGGTGACTGGTCTTCTTGAAGGCGAGGACGTTTTACGCACCGCCGCCGCGCTGAACGCCATGGGCGCCCACATCCAACGGTGCGCAGATGGCGTATGGACCGTGGACGGAGTCGGCGTTCAAGGGCTGGCGGAGCCTGAAGATGTGCTCGACATGGGCAATTCAGGCACAGCCGCCAGATTGCTCGCTGGTGCATTAGCAGGCCTGGACGGCATTGCCTGTATGACAGGCGATGGTTCCCTGAGAGGCCGCCCAATGCAGCGTGTGATAGGTCCGCTGGAAGCGATGGGCGCACGTTTCATGGCCCGGAGCGGCGGGCGCATGCCGCTTGTGATCCATGGGTCTAAGAGCCTGACGCCGCTGGATTATGCATCCCCCGTCGCGTCTGCCCAAGTTAAGTCCGCTATCCTGTTGGCGGGGCTGGCTGCACCGGGTGAGACCCGTATCGTTGAGCCAGCGATGAGCCGGGATCACACAGAACGTATGCTCAAGCGCATGGGGGCGGATGTTTCCAGCGAAGCTGTTGGAACGGGCTGGGGCATTTCCTTGCAAGGCCAGCCTGAACTAACCGCGATTGATGTCGATGTACCGGCAGACCCATCCTCCGCGGCGTTTCCACTGGTTGCAGCGCTGATCACACCTGGCTCCGATGTGCGGCTTCGGCATATCTGCTTGAACCCGGCGCGTGCAGGGCTGATTACGGCACTGCAAGAAATGGGCGGTGATATTGTGCTAGAGAATGCGCGAGACGCAGGGGGGGAGCCTGTTGCGGATCTCCGCGTGCGTGGCTCAGCTCTCAAGGGCATCACGGTGCCGCCGGAGCGGGCGCCAAGCATGATCGACGAATATCCGATTCTCTCCATCGCCGCCGCCGTGGCGGAAGGGGAAACACGGATGCTTGGCATCCACGAATTGCGTGTGAAGGAGACGGACCGAATCGCGGCAATGGCGAATGGCCTCAAAGCTGCTGGGGTGCGTGTCGCGGCGGATGATGACAGCATGACTGTCATCGGCGGACGTAGCGTTCCAGGTGGCGCTATAGTCGCGACTGAACTGGACCACCGGATCGCCATGTCATTCCTGGTGCTGAGTCTTGTCAGCGATGCGCCGGTAGTCGTGGATGACGCAGCCCCAGTCGCCACCAGCTTCCCGACTTTTGTTAGCTTAATGCAGGGCCTTGGCGTTGCGTTCGAAAGGCCGGATGCATGAGCGCGCGAAACATCATCATCGCGGTCGATGGACCTGCAGCATCTGGCAAAGGCACGCTCTCTAGGCGTTTGGCCACGCAATATAATCTAGCCTATCTGGATACTGGCCTGATTTACCGGGCCGTCGGGCGGGCTGTACTAGATGCTGGCACCAATCCTGGTGACGCTGTGGCCGCAACCAAAATCGCGGAAGCGATGCAGCCTGATGCGCTGGAGCGGGATGGCCTGCGCACAGAAGAAACGGGTGCCGCCGCATCCGAGGTTGCTGCAGTACCCGGTGTCCGCGCCGCCCTGTTAGATTTCCAACGCCGGTTTGCAGCAACGCCGCCTGGCGGCAAAGCAGGGGCCGTTTTGGATGGCCGGGACATCGGCACTGTTATCTGCCCAGACGCGGATTTGAAGCTGTTTCTAATGGCCTCACCGGAAGTCAGGGCGTCCAGGCGCGCTTCGGAGTTGCGGGACCGGGGCGAAGCGGCTATATACGACGCCGTTCTGGCGAGTCTTAAGGCGCGCGATGAACGGGACAGCGGTCGCTCTGAAGCGCCGTTGCTGCCAGCGGATGATGCAATCCGCCTCGATACGGACGCTTTAGATGCGGATGCGGTTTTCCAGATCGCTTCTGAGTTGACAGCGAAAATAGCCGAGGCTGCTGATGAAGCTGGACGATCCTGACGAACCCGAACCCCGGATAGGGGCGGGCTAACGTCTTAAAGCGCTGAAGGAAGGCGTTGAGGATCGGGTTCCTGTTTATTGCGAGAGGATCGCGCGGCTCTAGCCAGGCGCCACATAACCCCATCCAACCCAGCTGCTGCAGGGCGTTCGCGCCTGAACGCGGCTATACCCACGAACGGACGGCAATCGTGCTGCCCGCCGGAGATAAGAGTTTACATGGCTGATATGGAAGATTTCGCGAGCATGCTCGAGGACTCCCTGACTGAGATGTCAGGGTTTGAAGGCACCGTCCAAAAGGGCGTTGTTATTAGCATTGACGGTGATTCTGCGCTGATCGATGTTGGTTTGAAGGCTGAAGGCCGCGTTCCTTTGAAGGAATTCGGCGTGCCCGGCCGCCCCTCAGAGCTGAAAGTCGGCGACGTCGTCGATATCTATGTGGAGCGCCTTGAAGACCGCAATGGCGAAGCCATGCTGTCCCGTGACAAGGCCCGCCGCGAAGAAGCATGGCAGATCCTTGAGGACGCCTTCAAAGAAAACGAACGCGTCAAAGGCGTCATCTTTGGCCGTGTCAAAGGCGGCTTTACGGTCGATCTCTCCGGCGCTGTGGCATTCCTGCCAGGCAGCCAGGTGGACATCCGCCCCGTGCGCGATATCGCTCCGTTGATGGGTACGCCGCAACCGTTCCAGATCCTGAAAATGGACCGGGCGCGCGGCAATATCGTCGTTTCCCGCCGTGCTGTTCTCGAAGAGAGCCGCGCCGAAGCGCGCAGCGAGCTCATTGCGAACCTCGCCGAAGGCCAGGTCCTACAGGGCGTTGTCAAGAACATCACCGATTACGGTGCGTTTATTGATCTGGGCGGCGTTGATGGCCTCTTGCATGTCACCGACATCGCATGGCGCCGCGTCAACCATCCTTCCGAAGCTTTGCAGATCGGCCAGACCGTTACGGTTCAGGTTATCCGCTTCAACCCGGAAACACAGCGCATCAGCCTTGGTATGAAGCAGCTGCAGGAAGATCCATGGGAAGGCGTTATCGCCAAATACCCAGTGGGCTCGCAGTTCAAGGGTCGGGTTACGAACATCACCGATTACGGCGCATTTGTGGAACTAGAGCCAGGCGTCGAAGGCCTGGTGCACGTTTCCGAAATGAGCTGGACCAAGAAAAACGTCCACCCCGGCAAGATCGTTTCGACCAGCCAGGAAGTGGAAGTCATGGTTCTCGAGATCGACAGCGCCAAGCGCCGCGTCTCGCTGGGTCTCAAGCAGACCATGCGCAACCCATGGGAAGTGTTTGCAGAAACGCACCCCGAGGGCACGCAGGTCGAAGGCGAAGTCAAGAACATCACCGAATTCGGTCTGTTTGTTGGCCTGCCAGGCGACATCGACGGCATGGTTCACCTGTCCGACCTGTCATGGGATGAACGTGGCGAAGACGCGATCCAGAACTACCGCAAGGGCGATATGGTTCAGGCCGTTGTGTCCGAAGTCGACGTTGAGAAAGAGCGTATCTCGCTGTCGATCAAAGGTGTCGGTGGTGATAAGTTCGCAGAAGCAGTGGGCGGTGTTAAACGCGGCTCCGTGGTGACTGTGACTGTTACGTCCATCGAAGAAGGCGGTATCGAAGTGGATTACGAAGGCATGAAAGCCTTTATCCGTCGCTCTGATCTGTCGCGTGACCGTGCCGAACAGCGCCCCGAGCGTTTCTCGGTAGGTGATAAGGTCGACGTTCGCATCACCAACGTCGATGCCAAAGCGCATCGTCTGGGTG
>CAJXVF010000365.1 GCA_913060845.1 uncultured Alphaproteobacteria bacterium
GTCTCGTGGGCTCGGAGATGTGTATAAGAGACAGCGGCATCGGCAAAGCAATTGTAGCTGCCTTCGCAAAAGAAGGTGCCGCTGTAGCAATTGTCGACCTCGATCAGGCAGCCGCTGATGCGGCCATGGCGGATACAGGTGCAGCTATCGCCATCGCGGCTGATGTGACGAACCTCACCGCTGCTGAAGCGATGGCGGCAACCGCGATCAGTGCGCTTGGCCAAGTGAATATCGTCGTTGCCAATGCCGGTGTATCCGGGCGTGGCCGACTGGCGGATATTGACGAGGCGATGATCGACAGGGTGATCGGCGTCAACGTAAAAGGCGTTATTCTGACCGCCAAAGTCTTCGCTGAGCACCTGACCGGGATCGGCAAAGCAGGCGGTGACGCAAATATTATCAATATGTCCAGCCAAGCCGGGCGCAAGGGCTGGCCTGAACTAACGGTCTATTCCGCATCCAAAGCCGCCGTTATGGGCTTCAGCCGGGGTTTGGCTGTGGAGCTTGCGCCCTATGTCAGGACAAACACTATCTGTCCGGGCTATATTCGGGACGCTGGAATGTTGTGGCGGAACTGGGCGGCTGAAAGCGATGCTGCAGGCGAAGCTCACGGCAAGTCGTTTGCTGAGCAACACTGGCCGCTCGCCAGACTACAAGGACCAGAAGATGTAGCGAACGCAGCCGTGTTCCTTGCATCAGAAGAGGCGCGGGAAATCACAGGCCAGGCAATTAATGTGTCTGGCGGTGTGGTGATGGATTGAATGAACAAGGGGGAAGCAGGCGATGACAACGACGTTTAACTTGGGCGACTGGCGGATTGACCGCATTATTGAGCAGGAGCTGCCCGGCTTCGACCCGTTCGAATTCTTCCCGAACCTGAAGCCAGAAGAATTGGAAGAGCATCGCGCGATGCTAGAGCCAGTGGCACTTGATCCCGCCAGCGGCCTCATGACATTCGCCATGCAGTCCTATGTGGTGCGCACGGGCAAGTTTAACGTGCTGATCGATACCTGCATCGGCAACCACAAAGACCGTCCGACGCGCCCACTTTGGCACATGAAAACAGACTCCACATATATGGACGCCCTCAACCGGGCTGGCCTCACGGTTAATGATATCGACTTCGTCATGTGCACCCATCTGCACCCAGATCATGTTGGCTGGAATACGCAGCTTGAGGATGGTCGCTGGGTCCCAACGTTCCCGAACGCCAAATACGTCTTCTCAGAGAAGGAGCTGGCGCACTGGACGGAATTCCAGAAGCACTCGCCAACTCTGCACTTCACGGATTCAGTCCTGCCGATTGTTGAGGCGGGCATGACGCATCTGGTGAAAAGTGATTCCGAGCTGGTCACTGGCATCCAACTATTACCGACGCCGGGCCATACCCCCGACCATTTCGCGGTGCGACTGGCGCAAGGCGGCAAGGAATGTGTGGTGACGGGCGACCTGATCCATTCGCCATTGCAGTGTGCCTGCACCCACCTGGATGCGCGCCCCGATACGGACCCCGCACAGGGCCGCGCCACGCGAAACGCGTTCATGGATAAATACGCCGAGACCGACACACTAATTGCGACCATGCATTTCCCGAGTCCATCGCTCGGCCATTTTGTCCGCCACGGGGACGCCTTCCGTTTCCGTTACGCCGCAAGGGTTTAACCAACGCGTATGATTGAATATTCGATACTGGACCAGTCCGTCGCCGTCGCTGGCCGCCCGCAAGCGCAGGCGATCACCGAAACCATTGAACTGGCGGAGCATTGCGAGAAGCTTGGCTTCAAACGGTTCTGGGTTTCGGAGCATCACAATCACCCCTCCATCCTGGGCACCGCGCCCGAGATTCTGATGGCGGCGATTGCGATGCGCACGAACCGGATTCGCATTGGCAGTGCTGGCGTGATGCTGCCGCATTATTCGCCCTTCAAAGTCGCCGAACAATTCCGGGTTCTGGATGCACTGGCGCCTGGGCGGATTGATCTTGGCCTTGGTCGGGCGCCTGGTTCTGACGGGCGGACGGCGTTTGCTCTTAACCCACAAGCCAATGAACGCCCTGCTGCATTCCCATCTGACGTACGTGATTTGATGGCCTGGGTGGCGGGCGAACCGCTGGTGGGTGGACACCCCTTCCGTGATGTCCACGCTTTCCCGCAAGGCGAGACTGTGCCGGAAACTTGGATGCTTGGTAGCAGTGATTATGGCGCGCAGGTCGCCGCAATCTTTGGCCTGCCCTACGCCTTCGCCTGGTTCTTTACGGATGGCAAGGGCGCTGACCGGGCAATCAAGCTGTATCGGGACACATACCGCCCTTCCGAACGCTGGCCGGAACCCCATGTCGCGATTTGTGTGTGGGCGATGGCCGGTGACGATAAGGCCGAGACTGAGCGCAATTTCCTGCCCCGTGCGAAATGCCGCCTCTACCGGGATCGGGGCATGTTCATTCCGCTGGAAACACCTGAATCAGTTGAAGCGACGGACCTGAATGCCGCTGAAGAAAATCGCATGCAAACAATGCTGCGCGATAGCTTCGTCGGCGAAGGGCCGGAGACCGCAGCGCGGATCGAAGCGCTTGGCAAGGAATTGGATGTCGATGAGATTGCCATCGTCACCTGGGCGCATGAAAAATCCATCCGCCATCGTTCCTACGAAATCTTGGCCGATGCGCTTGGAGTTGCTGCGTGAGTGAGGCTGAGACCGGCGTATTCGACTTCGCGGAGCCTGCGTCTGAGACAGGCCGGATGTCCGTCTATTTCCACTGCCCGGCAGATTGGCAGAATGATGGCCCTATTCTGATCGCGCTGCATGGTTACAAGCGCAATGCCGAGGATTATCGGAACGATTGGAAGGCCGTTGCAGAACAATGCAACGCGCTGCTTTTAGCGCCTGCGTTCGATAAAACCGGTTTCCCTGGTCCTCGCGCTTACGAAGTTGGCGGGATGCGTACGCCCGATCGGAAGTCCTACCTGCCCCGCGATATGTGGAGCTACCAGGCCGTTGAGCGCGCGTTTGATGCTGGCCGGAAAAGCTTTGGCGCTAAGCGGGATAATTACTGGCTCTATGGGCATTCAGCGGGTGGCCAATTTGTGCACCGCCTAGCGCTGTTTCTGCCAGAGGCCCGCTTCAGCCACGCCATCGCTGCCAATGCAGGTGCATATACCGCACCCGATGGCGCGCGCTTTCCTTATGGGCTTGGCCACGGCGCACCTGAAATCGACATGGACCGGTTTCTTGCCCGCCCGCTTACCATGCTGCTTGGCCAGAAAGACCGAAACGCCACCGCCAAGGTCTTGCTGAAGTCACCAGAAGCGACATTGCAAGGGCCGCATCGATTGGCGCGTGGCCGGTTCTTCTATCAGTCTGGCAAGGCGGTGGCTGATGCTGCTGGCTTATCGTTCGGCTGGCGTATCGTTGAAGCACCACATGCCGGACATTCCAACCGCTTGCTGGCTCCGGTGGCCGGCCAGTTATTCCTGGCCGGCTCGGATCAGATCACGCAAACGGATTGAACGGCGTCGGGAAATTGCCGTTTGGCTTGATGTAGTCGTAGGGCGCACGGGCCATGAAACGGCCACGGCCTGCCTTCGCATTGAACTTACCGTCCTGCCAAAGCACTTCACCGCGAGACATCGTAATCACAGGATACCCTGTCACTTCCATGCCTTCATAGGGCGTGTAGTTGATGCCGTGATGCAGGTCTTCCTGGCGGATCGTCATTTTTTTGTTCGGGTCCCAGATTGCGATATCGGCATCTGCGCCGGGTGCAATATGACCTTTTTTGGGGGCTAAGCCGAATAGCTTGGCTGGATTGGTCGAGCTGATTTCGACGAATTTCTCCAGGCTGATCCTGTCTCTTATACACATCTGACGCTGCC
>CAJXVF010000366.1 GCA_913060845.1 uncultured Alphaproteobacteria bacterium
GTCTCGTGGGTTCGGAGATGTGTATAAGAGACAGAGCCAGAGGAAGGCCTTCGCCATAAAGCGGCAAAACTGCTGCAAGAACTCAAACTCCGGCTAAACTAAGATATCCGAAGCGGAAGGCTTATAATCTTTGTCGATCAATCCATTATTGGCGTCTGTTGAGACACCACCTGTCGCTTTGGTGCAAAGCTGGGTCAAAGAACGAGACTTCCCAGAAGGGCGCCCGCTGCTCGATTTGGCGCAGGCCGCACCCGGATGGCCTATGGCTGCGCCGCTCGTCGCCCACATCACGGAGGCCATACAGAAGCCAGAGACTGCGCGTTATGCGCCGATCCTAGGCGAACAGCCGCTCCGACAGGCCTTGGCCGATGAGATGGCGGCACTGTATGGCGGCAACATCCAGGCAGAGAATGTGGCGATCACGAGCGGCTGCAATCAGGCCTATGTAGCAGCAGTCATGGCCTTGGCCAAAGAAGGCGACGCTGTGATGTTGCCAACGCCTTGGTACTTCAACCACAAAATGACCCTGGATATGTTCGGGATCGACGCCATTCCGCTGCCATGTGCCGCTGATGCCGGCATGTTGCCAGATGTCGATGCAGCGGAGAGGCTAATCACGCCCAGCACACGCGCAATCGTCCTAGTGACGCCGAATAACCCGACTGGCGCGATCTATCCTGGCAGTCTGATCCAGCAGTTCGTGGCATTGGCGGAAGCGCACGGCATCAAGCTCATCATCGACGAGACCTACCGCGACTTCATTCCGGCAGGCGGCGCACCCCATGATGCGTTTAAGGCTGGCGCATGGGCCGACACAGTCATCCAGCTTTATAGCTTCTCCAAAGCCTATGCGATGCCGGGATTACGGGTCGGAGCGGTAACGGCAGGCACTAACGTAATTGCTCTTGTCCAGAAGGCGCTGGATTCGATTGCGATCTGTGCAAACGGTGCCGGGCAGGCGGCGGCGCACTATGGCATACGGTCACTCAGCGAGTGGAGAAACGGCAAGCGGCAGGAAATGGCACTTAGGCTGGCGGCATTTCAACAAGCGATGAAGCCCATCGCCAATCAATTCCCAATCGTCTCTGCCGGCGCCTTTTTCGCATATTGTCGCCACCCATTCGATCTATCCGCACTTGAGGCTGCAAAACTGCTGGCTGATGAGGGCTCTATCATGGCTATGCCTGGCTCTGCGTTTGGCCCCGGCCAAGAGCAGATGCTGCGCTTTGCGTTCGGAAATTTGGCACCAGAAGCGGCAGCGGCCGTAGGTGAACGTTTGGCCGCACTCGCCCGATAAAGTTTCGCTTGTTCCGGGGCCTCTGATTCGCGCATTCTGCGGCGTAGAACAATCACGTCTAATTGGGAGCATCCTGATGGTCGAATATTCCGCCCCCCTAAAAGAAATGCAGTTCGCACTTGAAGCCGTCGCAGGCCTCACAGGCCTCACCCAACTCCCTGGCTTCGAGGATGCCCAGCCGGACCTCGTGGCCGCAGCGCTTGATGAAGCCAATAAGCTGGCGAGCGGCGTGATATCGCCATTGCAACGCGTCGGCGACATGCATCCCCCCGTGATCGAAAACGGCGTCGTCCGCACCTCTCCCGGCTGGATCGACGCTTATAAGCAATATATCGAGGGCGGATGGAACGGGCCTTCTGCTGATCCTGAGATCGGCGGCGGCGGGTTGCCCTCAGCAGTCGGTATGGCGCTCAATGAAATGTGGGGCTCCGCCTGCATGGCGTTTTCGCTAGGTCCGTTGTTGACCCAGGGCGCGATTGATCTGCTGGAAGCGCATGGAACAGATGCCCAAAAGGCAAAATATCTTGAGAAAATGGTCTCCGGCGAATGGACCGGCACGATGAACTTGACCGAGCCACAGGCCGGGTCAGACGTCGGCGCACTTCGCAGTCGCGCCCGGCCTGAGGATGATCATTACCGGATATCCGGCCAGAAGATTTTTATCTCCTATGGCGATCACGATATGACCGAAAACATCATCCACATGGTGTTGGCCCGTATTGATGGCGCGCCTGAGGGCATTCGTGGCGTGTCGCTATTCCTCGTGCCGAAGTTCCTTGTGAACGATGACGGTTCACTCGGCGCTCGGAATGACCTCCGCCCAGTATCGCTGGAACACAAAATCGGCATTCACGGCAGCCCGACCTGCGTTATGTCTTACGGCGATAATGAAGGCTCAAAAGGCTGGCTTGTCGGCAAAGAGAATGGCGGCATTCAGGCCATGTTCACGATGATGAACAACGCTCGCCTTGGCGTTGGCTTGCAGGGCCTTTCCATCGCGGAGACAGCGCTACAGCAGGCGACAGCCTTTGCGGCTGAACGGCGGCAAGGCAAGGACATTCAAACCGGCGAAGACAATGTGCCGATCGACCAGCATCCGGATGTGAAGCGCATGCTGGTAAACATGCGCGCCGAAACAGAAGCCATGCGCGCGCTCTGCTACTGGGTCGCCGCGCGCCTGGACGAGTCTCGTTTCATGCCTGATGCGAAAGATAAGGCTAAGGCTCAACGGATGCTGGATCTGCTGATCCCGGTCGTGAAATCCTATTCTACAGACCGTGGTGTTGAGGTTGCATCTACCAGCATTCAAATACACGGTGGCATGGGCTTCATTGAAGAAACGGGCGTCGGCCAAGTCTGGCGGGATAGCCGTATTGCGCCGATTTATGAGGGTGCCAATGGCGTTCAAGCAATGGACTTGCTTGGCCGCAAACTCGGGCGCGACCAGGGTGCTGCTATGGCTGAACTCATTGCCGATATTCGTGCTGAGCTGGATGGCATCGGTGGCGATCTTGCAGCGATCAAAGACCAGGTACTTGAAGGCGTCAACGCCATGGAGCGCGCGACGGCTGGCCAAGTAGCAGCTTTCAATGATCGTATTGGCATCGCAGCCGCTGGTGCCGCAGACTATCTTGACCTAACGGGACGGGTTGTCTGCGCATGGTTGCTTCTAAAGGGTGCGGCTGCGGCCCATGACTGGGCGGCTGACGATGCTGCATTCGCGGAAAACCGCATCGCCATCGCCCGCTACTTCGCGACCCGCATGTTGCCACCCGCCATCGCACTTGCAGCGACAATGGAAGACAGCGCAGAAGCCGTTATGGCCGTCGCGTAAGCGGTCAGCATAGTCATTCAAGGATAAGCCAATGCCAGACGGTTCAGAAGGCGGCGGCTTGGGGTTCGGTTTTGTAGCGGACCACAGGCCTAGCTGGGAGACAGAAGACGTCGCCATGTTCCGGGCCGCGGCGCGCCGGTTCCTGCAGGCTGAGTTCGAGCCTCATGTTGAGCGTTGGACTAAGGCTGGCATCATTGACCGCTCAGCCTGGGCGGCTGCCGGTCAGGCTGGCTTCCTTTGCCCATCCATCCCGGAAGAATATGGCGGCGGTGGTGGCACGGTGGCGCATCACATTGCCTGGATTGAGGAATTGGAGCGCATCACGCTCGGTTCCGCCTTCGGCGACGCAGTGCATAGCGGTATCTGCGCCCACTACTTGTCCGAATACGGCACAGAGGACCAAAAACGGGCCTGGCTGCCAAAAATGGCGAGCGGTGAGGTTATCTGCGCCATCGCGATGACGGAACCGGGCACAGGGTCCGACCTGCAATCTGTCGCGACCAGAGTAATCCTGGATGGCGAGGATTTGGTGATAAACGGCCAGAAGACATTCATCACCAACGGCCAAAATGCGGATCTGGTGATTTTGGTCGCTAAAACGGATCCAAAGGCGCGCTCAAAAGGCGTCTCACTTGTGTTGGTTGAAGCAACGCGGGACGGCTTTAAGCGCGGACGGAACTTAGAGAAAGTCGGTCTGCACGCTGGTGATACATCTGAGTTGTTCTTTGA
>CAJXVF010000367.1 GCA_913060845.1 uncultured Alphaproteobacteria bacterium
GCGCGCGCGCCAGAGCCTCACAAAGACGCTAACGACCTATTGCAAGCGGAAGGCCAGGTGGCCGTTACAGCGGCGATTGAGGCCGCAACACTATGGGAACCGCCACCGCCGCCAGGCCGGAGATTAAAGCCCTACTATCCGCCCCGCCAGGCAACACGAGCCGAGGGCGCGCTTGCTATGCACACGGCCATGGACGGCGCACTGCAAGCCGGATACCTGGCAGCGAATGTTCGGAGGGCGCGAGAGGAAATCAAGCGCCGGCTCAAGGAATGGAGCGACAAGCGCAAAGCCGAATTGGTTGAGGCAGAGGCCGGGCAGGGTGTAGACCCCGATAAGATCAAGGTTCCGAAGGCAGAGAGGCGCGCCGCAGGAAAAAGGATCAGGGCCGAATTTCATGCCGAAACCGGATTCCCGACGGAATTGCTGAAGGGGCGGTTCTCCAGCGGAAGCCCAGGCGCGGAAGCAATTAAGCCGAACTACACTTTGATCGCCAGCGACGTTGGCTCAGGAAAAAGCCACAGCGCAGAAAAGCTAATATCTGAGCTTGGCTCCGGCATGGCGATCGACGGCAAGCCGCTCAAGACCTGGCTAGTCTCACCGACGCTCAAAAAAGTCCGCGAGGGTGTCGCTTCAATCAATTCTAAGGCAGGCCAGAACGGAGCCCGCGCCTTTGAATGGCCGGGACTTCAGGCGGAGGACGAAGAAACAGGCGAGAGACTTTGCAAGCGCCCTGCCGCGATGGATGCGCTCCTGGGCATGGGCAGCACCGGAGTAAGCATTAGAAAGAGATTGTGTGACGACGGCAAAGGCAATATCTGCCCTTACAAAGCGAACGGGAGCTGCCGCCTGCAACAGCTGCGCGGCGATGCCCTAGAAGCCGCCGAGCATGGCGATAGGGGCGTTGTGATAGTGCTGGCTCATGCCAACATGACGAAGCAATCAGCAGCGCCTAAGCCGGACGTAATTGTCATTGACGAAGACATTGCCGGAGAAGCCGTCGCGGAAATGAGCCTGACAATCGAGCAACTCAATTTCCTAGATCGAGGCATAGACAGCACCGCGCCGAAATTCGTTCAGGATGCCGTCGCCGACGCCGTTGAGGCATTCGATGAGGTTATGCCCAAAATCACTGAAGCGCTTATCACAGGGCGCGGCGGACGAGACCTAATAGCCAGGATGCGCGAGGCGGGCGTGACCAATGAGGCCATTGAGGCATTGCGCAGGGCGCTTAGCACGCTCGCCGGGCATGAGGCATATCATGTCCGCCCCAGCATGACTGAGGCATCCATCATCAAATGGGTGGAAGGCGCTCAAAAATCGCCAATCGGGGCGCAGCGAGCGTTCCTAGCAACACTTGCGGACGAAATTCCTAGCATCCCCCTTGCTGATTACGGTGCTTTCTTTGCCAAGCACGTCCCTGCTGATAATGAAAAGTTGGGGCCGGTCTTCAAAGACCACAGCGCACGGATTGATTTTATGCCGGAGCGCACCGGGCCGAACGAGGCCCCTGCAAAAGTAAAGTTGAGCGCCCGCCAAGAGGTCCTACGAATTAAGAAAACAGGCGCGCTATTCTTGGACGCCACAGGCGACCGAGACCGGCTGGCAGAAGCGATAGGCATAGATCGCAATGCTATAGACTTTGTTGACACCCGCGCCCCTCTGCCCGCCCTGCGCTTGCGCGTGACGGGGCGGAGCTTTGCCAAGGCGCAGCTAGCCGGAGATGAAGGTGCGGGCCTTCGCAAAAGGATAGGAACGATCGTTGAGGCGTTCGGCGGGAGCAATGCGTTCGTTGCAGCCCCGAAGGGCACCGCCGCGAAGCCTATACTGTCCGCGTTAATGGACTTGGCGACATTCAGTCCGCGCAGTCCGCCGTAGATCATGCCAGTGCCAAGCAGAGATAATCAGCTTCGTTTTCCTATTCCTGATTGCAAATGCCATCTCAGCGATTGGAGGGCATGGGCATTCAGGTGAAAGCTAGCCGATTGTTCAGAAACAATAAAGTTATAAAGTGTACCAGAAAACGTACCATTTATAGTTTATGTTTAGAATTTATCATGGAAAACCATATCTTTAAGTAAGGAAGTATGGCTCCGCGGGTAGGATTCGAACCTACGACCGATCGGTTAACAGCCGATTGCTCTACCACTGAGCTACCGCGGATCAAGGAGGGCTTAATACCAAACCCGCCCGAAGAATGCGACCCCGAAAATAACGTATTTTCAAAGTCAAGCAAACTATAAGTGAAAGCGTGTGAACACTCTCATAACGAAACATGCTTTTGGAGGCACGGAGCGGAATCGAACCGCTGTACGCGGCTTTGCAGGCCGCTACATAACCACTCTGCCACCGCGCCCTTAAAGCACTAAGCTGGCAGGCTTGATAGGCACCCAAAGCCGCTGCGTCAAGACGCGACTTTATGTGGGGCAAACAGGAGGCTTTCAGATAATCGCATTCGGCGGTAGTGTCCGCCGAGTAAAGCAGCAATTCGAGCGGGATGGACTGGCGCGGAATGGCCAATTTTCAGATTGCACGCACCAAGATGGTCGAGAACCAGCTTCGTGCCAACAAAGTTATGGACGTGAACTTGGTGGACGCTATGCGCGTCGTACCGAGGGAGAACTACGTCCCCGTAGCTAAGCGTGGCGTGGCCTATGCTGATGAGGACCTGCCGATTGGCGACGGTCGCTCACTGATGGAACCGATGTTGTTTAGCCGGTTGGTCCAGCTTGCAGAAGTTGGGCCAGATGACTTCGTGCTCGATGTCGGTGCGGGCATGGGCTACGGCGCTGCTGTCCTTGCGCGCATCTCCAGCGCCGTCATCGCACTCGAATGTGATGAAGGTTTTGCGGAAGCGGCGCAGACCGCTCTCTCTAAAGATGGCACAGCTGATACTGCTGTCGTTCATACTGGCCCGTTGACCGAAGGCTGGGCCAATGAAGGCCCATATGACGTGATAATTTGCGAAGGCGCTGTCGTGAACGATCCCACAACGCTGCTCGGTCAATTGGCCGAAGGCGGGCGGCTTGCTGTGATGCAAAGGGATGCAAGCGGCATTCAGCGGGGAACACTGTTCATTAACCGCAGTGGCGCAATCTCCAAGCGTACTGCGTTTGATGGCGCAACACCGATGCTGCCGGGCTTTGAGCCCGCGCCGGCGTTTACATTTTAGTGGGCCGGAGCCTGATCCATATGAAGACCCGAAACGCTTCAAATCCCGCGCATTGCCTAATGCGTCCATTGTGCTTCGTGCTCGCAGGCACGGTCGCAGCCGGATGCATGATCGGCATGGCAGGTTTGGCCAATGCAGAGAATCTGGCAAGCGCATGGTCGAAGGCCTACCTATCAAACCCAGCCATCGCCGCTGAGCGCGCCCGTGTGCGCAGCGTTGACGAAGGCGTGCCGCAGGCGCGGTCTGGGTGGCGGCCAACTGTGTCTGTCACAGGCAGCACAGGCATCCAGTATGTTGACCAAGAACTTGCGCAAGGCGGTAGCGGCGACGACACCATCTTCCCAACGACAATCACCGGCCAGGTTTCACAACCCCTATATCGGGGCGGTCGCACAGGCGCAGATACATCCCGCGCCGAATCGGAAGTCCGCGCAGCCCGTGCTGGCCTAACGAATGTGGAGCAGCAAGTGCTGTTCTCCGTCGGGCAGGCCTATATGGATGTGCTCCGGGACAAAGCCGTTGTTGATCTGAACACCAACAACATCAACGTATTGGAACGCCAACTGCAGGCCACGCAGGATCGTTTCAGTGTTGGCGAAGTCACCCGGACGGATGTGGCGCAGGCCGAATCCCGCCTCGCCCGTTCAAAGGCAGACTTGAAGACAGCTGAAGGCAATCTCCAAACATC
>CAJXVF010000368.1 GCA_913060845.1 uncultured Alphaproteobacteria bacterium
GAGATGTAGAGAGGTCTCGTGGGCTCGGAGATGTGTATAAGAGACAGCCCCAATGCTGGATCAGGCCTGACTCAGATGGCGGGCGACGTGTGGGAGTGGACCAGCAGCGCCTATGCAGCCTATCCGGGGTTCAAGCCGCCAGCGGGTGCCATCGGCGAATATAATGGGAAATTTATGGCCAATCAGTATGTATTGCGCGGCGGCTCCGCTGTAACAGCAGCCGCACAAATGCGCCGGACCTACCGGACCTTTTTCTACCCCCATCAACGCTGGCAAATGCTGGGCCTCCGATTGGCTTCAGACGCGTGAGCAATTCAGCATTTTTGCAGTCCCTGATCACCGGTCTCAAAGCACCTCAAAAGCGGCTTGAGCCGAAGTTTTTCTATGATGACGCAGGCTCGGCTCTGTTTGACGAGATCACAGAGCTTGAGGCCTATTATCCAACCCGAACAGAGATCGGCATTCTGCAAGCAGCGGCGCCCGAAATTGCCGCCGCCATCGGTGCTGGAGCCGTTGTGTTGGAGCCAGGTGCGGGTTCTGCCGCCAAGGTGAGCCTGCTGCTGGATGCGCTTGAAGCGCCAGCGGCCTTTGCGCCGGGCGATATCTCTATCGATCACCTGACAGAAGCGGCAGTAGCACTGCAAGGCCGATATCTGAACCTGCCCATCCGGCCGTTCGCGCTTGATTTTGATCACCCTTTTGATCTTCCAGCAGAAATCGCAGCACTTGGGCCTGTCACCGTATTCTTTCCTGGCTCCACCATTGGAAACTTTGAACCGGCGCGGGCGATTGGCCTGCTCCAACGCTTTGCTGGGATCGCGAATGCCCAGCACTTGCTGATTGGCGTAGATATGAAGAAGGATCATGACAGGCTCGTGCGCGCCTACGATGATCTAGAAGGCGTGACCGCACGCTTCAATTTGAACCTTTTGGTCCGCGCCAACCGGGAACTCGGCGCTGACTTTGATCTTTCAGCCTTCGAACATCTCGCACTGTACAACGCCCATGACGGGCGGATTGAGATGCATCTGAAATCTCTCAAGGACCAGACTGTATCCATCGCTGGAGAGCGTTTCACCTTCGCTGAGGGCGAGACCATTCATACCGAGAATTCCTACAAATACGCCGTGTCGGAGTTCCAGGCGCTAGCGGCTGAAGCTGGATGGAACGGGCACCAAGTTTGGACGGATGCAGAGGACCTCTTCAGCGTCCAGCTTTTCCACAAAGCCAAATAACAGCACTTCCGCTATCGTCCGGCTAACCTGATTCGCAGCCGCCGGACCCATTGCCATGCCGCATGCTGACTTCGTTCACCTTCGTGTCCGATCCGCCTATTCCCTATTGGACGGGGCATTGCACGCGCCCGCTATTGTTGACCTTGCGACCCAGCACGCTATGCCGGCGCTGGCGATCACGGATAAGCGGAATGTCTTCGGCGCGCTTGAATTCGCGATGAAGGCCAGCGGTGCCGGGGTGCAGCCCATCACTGGCGCAATTTTGCCAATTTCCCGCGACGAAAGCGAACTCGACGCTCAAAACCGTCGCCCGCCAGCGGATGATCTAGTGGTGCTGGCGCAAAGCCCAGTTGGCTACACGAATCTGATGCGCCTCCTTTCCCAGGCTTATCTGGATAGTGCGGCAGAACACGATCCAGAACTGACCTTGGAAATGCTGGAAGGTGCGACGGAGGGTCTGATCGCACTCACTGGCGGACCTGACGGCGCGTTAGATCGCATGCTGGCAGAAGGCCAAACTGATCGCGCTGAACGGCGCCTGCATACCCTGAACGCTCTATTTCCAGGCCGCCTTTATGTTGAATTGCAGCGCTATGGCCGGGCAGAAGAAGCGATCACTGAGCCGCATTTGATTGATTTCGCCTACGCCCTAGCTCTTCCTCTCGTCGCCACCAATGACGTGCGCTTTGCAGACGCAGGTATGCACGAGGCCCACGATGCGCTGCTCGCCATTGCGGACGGCAGGCGCATTGAGGATACCGACCGTCGCCGCTCAACGCCGGACTACCGCTTCAAATCCCCAGCGGAAATGTCAGCCTTGTTCGAGGACTTGCCGGAAGCCCTCGCCAACACGCTTGTCATTGCGGAACGTTGCGCCATCGCACCCACGCCGCGCGACCCGATCCTGCCGCCATTTGAGTCTGAAAATGGCCTACCCGAGCCAGAAGCACTGAAAGCCCAGTCGGAAGAAGGCCTAGAAGTACGACTGCAGGATATGGGGTGGAGCGAAGAGGATTTCGCTGAGAAGGCCAAATTTTACCGTGATCGCCTGCAATATGAACTTGGCGTCATCAACGACATGGGCTTTCCGGGCTACTTCCTGATCGTTGCAGAATTCATTAAGTGGACGAAAGGTCGTGGCATTCCGGTTGGCCCGGGTCGTGGTTCTGGCGCTGGTTCAGTCGTCGCCTGGGCGCTGACGATTACGGACCTGGACCCTCTCCGCTTCGGCCTACTGTTCGAGCGTTTCTTGAACCCGGAACGCGTGTCCATGCCTGATTTCGACATCGATTTCTGCCAGGACCGACGGGACGAGGTGATCACTCACGTCCAGGAACGCTACGGCCGGGATAAGGTCGCGCAGATCATCACCTTTGGTAAATTGCAGGCCCGCGCCGTGCTGCGAGACACGGGCCGCGTCCTTGGCATGCCCTACGGCCAAGTCGATCGCATCTGCAAAATGGTGCCAAACAACCCAGCCAATCCAACGACACTAGGCGAAGCCATTGCCGGCGAGCCAGCTTTGCGTGAAATGCGGGATACGGATGAACAAGTTGGCGCCCTCCTCCGCATCGCGCTGAAACTTGAGGGCCTGTATCGCAATACCTCCACCCATGCCGCCGGCGTCGTGATCGGCGACCGACCGCTGGAAGAGCTTGTCGCCCTCTACCGTGACCCACGCTCCGACATGCCCGTCACACAGTTCAATATGAAATGGGTTGAGACGGCAGGCCTCGTGAAATTCGACTTTCTTGGCCTGAAAACGCTGACTGTGCTGACGGATGCCGTGAAGCTCATCAAGCGACGCGGCATAGATATCGACATTGACCACTTGCCGCTCGACGATAAGAAAAGCTTTGACCTGCTGGCAAGCGGGCATACCGCAGGCGTGTTCCAGCTTGAAGGTTCCGGCATGCGGGACATGCTGAAGCGGCTAAAGCCAAACCGGTTCGAAGACATTATCGCCGTTGTGGCGCTCTACCGCCCTGGACCTATGGACAATATTCCAAGCTACATCGCGCGGAAGCACGGTACGGAAACCGTGACTTATCCCCATGAAACACTGGCCCCGATCCTGGAAGAGACTTACGGCATCATCATCTACCAGGAACAGGTGATGCAGATCGCCCAGGTGCTGGCGGGCTATAGCCTTGGCGGTGCTGATTTGCTGCGTCGGGCCATGGGTAAGAAGATCAAGTCAGAGATGGCGGCACAGCGCGAAATCTTCGTGGAAGGGTCCGTCAAAAACGGCGTGGATGAAAAGCTTGCCAGCGAAATCTTTGATCTGGTTGATAAATTCGCAGGCTATGGCTTCAACAAAAGCCACGCGGCAGCCTATGCCCTCGTCTCCTATCAAACAGCCTATTTGAAGGCGAATTACCCGGTCGAGTTCATGGCGGCATCCATGACCCACGACATGCAGAACACCGATAAGCTTGGCCTTTTCCGCCGCGAGTTAGATCGTCTGAAAGCGCCATTGCTGCCGCCAGACGTCAACCGATCCGAAGTCATTTTTGATGTTGAGGATACGGGCAAAGACGGCCTTGGCGTTCGCTACGCACTGAGCGCCATCCCTGTCTCTTATACACATCTCCGAGCCCACGAGACCTCTCTACATCTCG
>CAJXVF010000369.1 GCA_913060845.1 uncultured Alphaproteobacteria bacterium
CGAGATGTAGAGAGGTCTCGTGGGCTCGGAGATGTGTATAAGAGACAGATATTGCGCGCTGCTGTGTCAGTTTCAGCGCCAACAACCTGGCACTCAACCAAACGCCCGTCTTTTCGCGCATCAGCCAAAAGTGCCTGCGCCATTTGATGCAAAAGGTCCGTCAGTGCGGCTTGAAAAGCGCCCAAGTCATCCTTGGAAACAGTAGCTCCGGCTCCTGTCGCAAAAACCAGCAGGCTGTCATTGGTGGAGGTCGTCTCATCCACGGAGATGCTGTTGTAGGTCGTGACAACTGCTGCATTTAATGCGGCCTGCAGGTCCGCTCGTGAAATCTTTGCATCAGTGAATACAGCGTTGATTGTCGTCGCCATATTTGGCGCCAGCATGCTGGTACCTTTTGCCAAGCCATAAAGCGTGGCCGTTCCATTGCTGGTTTTGACCTTTACAACGGCGGCTTTTGGCCAGCGATCCGTTGTCATGATGGCCCTTGCAGCCGCATGCCAATTATCGTCGCCGCGCTGATCTGCAAGCAAATCTATCGCATCCAGCATTGCCTGCGGCGGCACTTGCTGACCAATGCGGCCTGTCGAGCAGATGTAGATATTCTCAGGATTTGCACCCAAACGGGCTGCAGCGCGCACAGCAGCGTCCTTCACTATCCGATGCCCCGCCTGCCCTGTGTAGCAGTTTGCATTCCCGGCATTAATGAGTAGCGCTGCGGGCGCATCCTCATTCGCCAACCGCTGCCGCGTCCAGAGCACGGGCGCGGCGGCGGCACTGTTTTGGGTCAATACGCCTGCAGCGACTGTCCCCGGCGCAAATGATGCCATCAGAATATCATCCCGGCCCTTATAGCCTATGGCTGTTGGGACCGTCGCCAGCGATACACCAGCAAGCGGCGGCATGGACGGTAATGGCGGGGCAGCATCACTCATTCCGGTAGACCTTCCATCGCATATTTAAGACCACGCGCGGCGACGTCTGGCGCGATTAAGCCGACATCAGCCGCATCAGATGAAGCAGCGTTCCCTGCCAATCCGCGCGCCCTCACCCCATCCAAAATCGCAGCGAACCGATAAAATGCATGGGCCATATGTGCTGCCGTTAACCCAGAAGCCCGCCCAGCAGCTTTGCAATACACAGAATTGAATTCATCGAATGACGGAATGCCCAACGCTGACCGGTCCAGGCTCACTAGCCCATAGAACTGTTCAGGCGTCGTGCCGTATAAAATGGCGCAGTAGGCCAGGTCACCAAGCGGATGACCGAGCGTCGAGATTTCCCAATCAAACACAGCGACGATGCGCGGTTCCGTTGGATGGAACATGACATTACCCATGCGGTAATCGCCATGGGCGATCCGGGTTTCGTCATCTTCCGGCATGTTCTCCTGTAGCCATTCGCCAAGCTTATCCATTGCTGGAATGGATTGCGTTCCGGTTTCAGCGAAATTTCTAGACCAACGGCGGAATTGACGTTGGTACCAGTCGCCCGGCCTGCCAAAGTCTTCTAGGCCGATGGCGGCATGGTCAACGGTGTGCAATCGCGCGAGCGCTTCCGCGACACTTCGATACATTTCCTGGCGATGTTCAGGCGTACAGCCCGGCAGGCTTGTATCCTTGAAAACACGTCCCGCCATTCGTTCCATCACATAGAACGGCGTCCCGACAATCGCGCGATCTTCGCAAAAATGATGCTGCTCGGCGACAGGGTACCCGGCACCATGCAATGCCTTTTGCACCCGATATTCCCGGTCGACCGCATGGGCAGACGGCAACAGCTCGCCCGGTGGCTGCTTGCGCAGGACATACTCAGCAGCATCAAAAGCCACCACATATGTCGGATTAGACTGGCCGTAAGCAAACTGTGAAAGACGCATTTCACCGTTAGCATCCGGCAGAACGCCTTTCAGATATTCCTTCAGCCGCCCCTCATCGATTGCGTGCGCTGCACGGACAGACGTGACGGCCGTTGCCTCAAGCTCGGCGCTGCCTTGTGTCTCGCTCATCAACTCTCTCCAGCAGGATTGCGCGCGTCAAAGTCCAGAAAACTGGATGTCCGTGAGCGTTTTGTTGGGTGCATCCAATATCTATCGATCTCACTCTGGGGCAGCCCTCGCTCCGTTAGTGCCTCATCATCAAGGAAGAAGCGACCTGTTACATCCATTGCTGGCTGTGTTGTGATCCAGTGTGCGGCGTCCGCCATAATCCGCGGGTCACGGCAGCCTTCGTAAGTTTCTGGGTTGAAGACCTTTACGGCCATTGTTGCCACGGCATGGCGCGGCCAAAGGCCGGTGGACGCGATACCTGCCTCTCGGAATTCATCGGCCCAGCCCATCACCATCATCGACATGGCGTATTTGGAAATCGTGCGTGGCAGGCGCTCACCGAACCAGCGTGGGTCCAAGTTTATGGACGATGCGATGGTTAGAATATGCGGGTTCTCGGCCTTGCGCAGATACGGCAAGCACGCCTGGGTCATCAAAAATGTTCCGCGCGCGTTGATATCAAACAGAAGGTCAAACTGCTTGGGCGTTGTATCTGGCGTTTTGCTGAACGTTTGAACGCTCGCATTGTTTACCAGGATATCGATTCCGCCGAACCGCTCGACTGCTGCTTCCGCCGCCGCCTCAATCGCTTCTGGCAGGCGCAGGTCCATGCGGATAGGCAATGCAGAGCCGCCAGCTGCCTCACAATCAGCCGCGACCTCAGGCAGCGTGCCCGGTAGTTTCGGGTGCGGCTCTACCGTTTTCGCAGCGAGAACGACATTTGCGCCGTCTTCTGCAGCCCGTTTCGCTATCTCTGCGCCGATGCCGCGACTGGCACCGGTAATGAATACAGTCTTCCCTTTAAGCGCGCCCATTATTCGCCCTTGAATTCCGGTTTCCGTTTCTCAACAAAGGCCTGCACGCCTTCTTTGAAGTCATTTGTACAGGTGGAAGCGACAAAATTCACCCGCTCCGCCTCAAGCTGCGTCGCCAAATCATTCTCAAACGACTGATCAATCAGCTCCTTCGTTCGCGCGAATGCCAGTGTTGGGCCGGACGCAAGCTTTTGGGCGAGCGCCATGCCCTTCTCACTGATTTCAGCAGCGGGAACGACATCATTGATAAGGCCGAGGTCATGGGCCTTCGCGGCGTCAAACCGGTTTGAGAGCAGCGCAATTTCCATCGCACGGCGACGGCCCACAAGGCGCGGCAGGAAAAATGTAGAGCCGCCATCTGGACTGGTGCCAAGGTTGGCATATGCCAGTGTAAACATTGTGCCTTCAGCGGCGATGGCCAAGTCCAAGTTCATGGCCAAGCTCATGCCCGCTCCAGCGACTGCGCCATGCAGTTGACCGACAACCGGCTTTGGCATCCGCACCAACGTGCGGACAGCGACATGGTAGGTATCAATCATGCGCCCAGCGTGAACGGCAATCCGGTCAATTTCCTTATGGAACGAGGCGATGTCCCCACCCGCCTGGAATCCCTTGCCTGCCCCCTTAACGAGTACGGCACGAACACTCTTATCAGCCTCCACCTGCCAACAGATTTCGCAAAGCAGTTCAGACATTTCCATGGAGAGTGCGTTCAGCACCTCCGGGCGGTTCAGCGTTATGACAGCAACTGCGCCGTCCTTCTCCAAAAGCACCGGATCAGCCATGATATCACCTCGATTCAAAAACAGTGGTTCAAGGACGGTACTTGCCGCCCTGCCGCTTGCCAAGCGAGCATGACGCCGATGCCTGTGTCTGTGCCAAAGCGCATCGTTGCGCAGCCCTCCACGGAACTCACGCGTGCGGCCGTCATGCAGCTGTCTCTTATACACATCTCCGAGCCCACGAGACCTCTCTACATCTCGT
>CAJXVF010000370.1 GCA_913060845.1 uncultured Alphaproteobacteria bacterium
GAGATGTAGAGAGGTCTCGTGGGCTCGGAGATGTGTATAAGAGACAGGGATGAGGCTGAAAATGAGCGCATGCACCTCATGACATTCATCAAAATCGCTGAACCATCTGTATTTGAGCGGACTTTGGTGATGGCTGCCCAGGCGATTTTCTACAATTTCTACTTCTTCCTCTACCTCCTGGCACCCAAGACAGCGCACCGGGTGGTGGGGTATTTCGAAGAAGAGGCCGTCATCAGCTACACCCATTATCTGGCGCAGATCGACGCTGGCGAGGTGGACAACACACCGGCACCACCCATCGCCATCGAGTACTAGAACTTAGGTGAGGACGCCCGCCTCCGCGATGTCGTGATCGCGGCGCGCGCCGATGAAGCGGGCCACCGCGACGTCAATCACAAGTTTGCCGATGCTTTGGCGTAGCGGCTAACCTTTCGGGGACTCGATCTTGTGAAGGTGCGAGGCTTGTTCCGCACTGACTATCCACGTGGCTTCGCCAACAGTGCATCAATGTAGGTGGCGGCGTCGCGGGCGTCGACGGTGGCGGCTCGGACGAGGCCATCGAAATGGTCGATCATGGCGCTGATGCGCGCGGCTTCCCTGAATGCCAAATAAAATTGCCCAATATAGATCACAGCGAGTTTGGGGCCGAATACGGTCGTTGGCGCGCTGAAGACAATATGGGCATCAAATAAAAACAGGCGGAGGCGCGGATAGAGTTCGCGGCAGAGGTCGGCGATCAGTTGCAGTTGCTCTAACCGTATATCCGCAGGCAAACCTTCATAATATGCAGTGCCGGAAGCGCACGCGCGCAGTTCATGCACGGGCAAAGCAATTTCATAATCTGATACGCCGGATTTCAGCCAAGCCAATTGCTGGCGCATGGCCTCAATCGCTTGGTCCGGGTTCTGGCCACGAACGGATGCATATTCCCAATCGAACATCCGTTCGGATTTCAGAATGTCTGGCAATGTCGCCGGGACATGGCGGATTTTGTAACCAGCGGCTTCCTGGTGCCAACCTAGTAATTGGGCGTCTGCGGAACTTCGCTCGGCCGGGCTGACGGCCATGGCGGCGGCAACGATATCGCCAGGGCGTTCCGGCCTATTGGTCAACCCCAGAAGCCAATCCGTGCTGACGCCAAGCGCTTCTGCTGCATCTGCCGCAAGTTGGGCATTAGGCAGTCGCGGTGTGTCATCTTTCAGCAATTGGCCGATGGTGGAGCGATCAACGGCGATATCTCGTGCGAGTTTGCTGCGAGATACTTTGTGAAGATCCATAGCTTCTGCCAGCCGATCTCGAAATATTGCGGCCCGAACACGCTTGTCCATGATAATCCCTGTTGCAGAGTTAAATCTGCATAACAGAAATAATGCAGCGAAAATACAGAATACCCGCAATTGACCGAAAGTTCTAAATCAGGCGGAGATGATTGAACGTCAAGGAAATAGCAGCAATGGACATCGCCGCCCGCATCCTCACCAAAGCGCTGACATGGCAAGCTCTTGGTCTGATTTCGATGACAGGCATCGGCTATCTGTTCACAGGATCGTTCGCTGCTGGCGGCAGGATAGCGCTGGTCACCACGACGCTGGGCTTCATCAGCTATTTCCTGCATGAATTGGCGTGGAGGAAGATTGGATGGGGGCGGCAAGCTTAGATCGAGGCAATAGCTGTTAGGCCGCTAATATCAGTAACAAGTGCCGCAGCATGATAGCACTTGCTGGGCCAGAATGTGCCAGGGTTTGGATTAAGCTGGGGGATTTCCCAAAATAGTATCTGCGATCTTTTCGGCCGCCATAATGGTTGGGAAGTTGGTGTTGGCGCAGGGGACGACTGGGAAAATGGAGGCGTCGCAGACGCGCAGTCCCTCCATGCCGCGCACACGGCCTTGGTTGTCCGTGACGGCCATTGGGTCGTCATCTGCGCCCATGCGGCAGGTGCAGGAGGCATGCCACACACCGACGGCTGTCTGCTTGATGAAGCCTTCCATCTTTTCGTCGTCTGTCAGGATGTCCTGCATCGTCAGACCATCTGTCACGAATGTTTTCATGAACCACCGCCGCAGAGGTGCTGGGCCATCCATAACCTTGGCGGCAATGTCCGTCATGAGTTTGTTCTTGGTCGTGACGGCACTGATCTGGCGAACTTTGTCGCCCCAACTGGCCGGAAACGGGTCTGACGTGACGCGCTGTAGGGCTTCAGACGCATAGGCCATTGCCATCATGCGCGCACCCTCTTTTAGGCGATCCAGGTCTCGGCTGTCGGAGAGGAGATTGAACGCAACCTCCGGCTCCGCCGCCCAGTGTTTGGAATTCAGGCGGACGTAGCCTGTTTCGGAATAGGTTTTGTTGACGAACAGGATTTTGGAGGCGATCTGCTCGCCCACGGCATGCCAGCCCGATTTGTGGGCGACAGCCACAAACATATCGCCCTGGGGCACACCCGGTGTGGAGGATGTATAGCGAAGGCCGACAACTAGGTGCCGCCTGGACCCTTCTTTCGGCCGCCGGGCATTGGGTTTCATGAAGCTAGCGAGCGCGATGGACGGGTGATCCATGAGCTGATTGCCGACGCCAGGTAGATTATGGCGCACCTCAATTCCCATTTCCCGAAGGTGGCCTTCAGGTCCAATGCCCGCACGCAGTAGGTGGGCAGGCGAATGGACGGCGCCGCTGGAGAGGATAATCTCCCGACCCCGGAATTCCTGCGGCTTGCCTTCGACCCGTGCCTTTACGCCAATGCAGCGACGGCCTTCAAACAAAAGCTCTGTCATCGAGGTTAAGGTGGACAATGTTAGGTTTGGACGTTTGCGAACGTCTGCATTGAGGTAACCGATGGCGGCAGATACGCGTTGGTCATTGGCGTTGGAGATGGTGATTGGGAAATAGCCGTCCCGGAATTCGCCGTTTTGATCGTCGATATATTCAAAACCCTGGGCGGCAAAAGCTTCCGCGGCGGCTTTGCCGAGATCGCTCCAGTCTTCCGGCATGATGCGGCGGACAGGGATGTGCCCTTCCTGACCATGCCATTCATTGTTGAAATCGAGATCACGCTCAATCTTCTTGAAATAGGGCAGGACACTATCCCAATTCCAACCTTTAGCGCCGCGGGCTTCCCAATCGGCGAAGTCCGTCGGCGCGCCGCGATTGGCCATTTGGCCATTGATAGAGGATCCGCCGCCGAGAACGCGCGCCTGCTCATACTTCCTGAGGGGCGGTTTGGGGGCATCTGGTTGGTTGTGCGAAATATTCTCTGTGGTGACTTTCAGCTCATCCCAGATGAAACGGCTGTTGAGGTATGCGCGGCCAGGATAACTGTCCAGAATTTCATCAGGTACTGCGCCTGGTGGAGTATCTTCGCCAGCTTCCAGTAGCAGAACTTGGTTGGCGCTACGGGCAGAAAGACGGTTCGCTAAGGTTGACCCAGCCGATCCACCGCCCACAATAATATAATCGTATTCCATAACCATTCCCCGCCGTATCTGTGCCATACAAGAACTATAGAAGCGGTTTCGGGTTTTTGGGTAGAGACTTTTATGGCTGAGAAACACTACCTGGAAGCCTAGCTTGAAGGCTTGATTCAGAAAGACCCGGAAATGTGGCGCTTTCTCCAGCACGGTTCGCTGGATGGCGTTTGGTACTGGGACCTGGAAGCGCCAAACAACGAATGGATGAGCCCGGAGATGTGGCGCTTGTTCGGCATCGCTCCTGAAACTAAGTCCCATGACCCGGCTGAATGGCAGGACATTATATTTGCTGAAGACTTAGCCGTCGCCCTCGAAAAATTTTAAGGGGCTGGCCTAGCTAAGGGTTTCTGTTCAGAGGTTTGCCCACTTGCGTAA
>CAJXVF010000371.1 GCA_913060845.1 uncultured Alphaproteobacteria bacterium
ACGAGATGTAGAGAGGTCTCGTGGGCTCGGAGATGTGTATAAGAGACAGATTCGGGCTGACAGTGCCTGAGGAATTTGGCGGGCTTGGCATGGGCAAGGTCGCCATGTGTGTCGTGACGGAGGAGCTATCACGCGGATATATCGGCGTTGGCTCGCTCGGCACGCGGTCAGAGATCGCGTCAGAACTGATCCGGCTTGGCGGTACGGACGGGCAGAAGGAACAATGGCTGGGTCCAATTGCGAGCGGGGAAATATTGCCGACTGCCGTATTCACGGAGCCCGATACTGGGTCCGACCTTGGCTCGCTCCGCACGCGCGCGCAGAAGGATGGCGATACATATAAGGTCACCGGCAACAAAACCTGGATCACCCACGCAGCCCGTGCGGATATGATGACTTTGTTGGTCCGCACCAACCCGGATGTGCCTGGGTACAAGGGCCTCTCCATGTTCATCGCGCCAAAGCCGCGTGGCACGGATGCTGATCAGTTTCCAGCGGACGGCATGTCTGGCGGTGAAATCCACGTGCTGGGCTACCGGGGCATGAAGGAATACGAGATCGGCTTTGATGGCTTTGAAGTCTCGGCGGACAACCTGCTCGGTCATGAAGAAGGGCAGGGGTTTAAGCAGCTCATGGCGACGTTCGAATCCGCTCGCATTCAAACAGCGGCCCGGTCTGTCGGTGTGGCCATGCGTTCGCTCGAGGTCGCGTTGAACTACGCGAATGAGCGGAAGCAGTTCGGTAAATCAATCGCCAAGTTCCCGCGCGTATCTGGCAAGCTGGCGTGGATGGCAGTGGAAACCATGGTTGCACGCCAGCTTTCTTACTTTGCTGCGCGTCAGAAAGATTCGGATCGGCGGTGTGATATTGAAGCCGGCATGGCAAAATTGCTGGCGGCGCGCACGGCTTGGTCGAATGCAGATAACGGCGTTCAGATCCATGGCGGCAACGGATATGCCATGGAATATGAGATGAGCCGGTTGCTTTGCGATGCCCGAATCTTGAATATTTTTGAGGGTGCCGCCGAGATTCAGGCCCATGTGATTGCTCGCGGGCTGTTAGATCGTCGCAATTAGGCGCTTCGTGCTTGCGTATGTCGCGCGTCACAGGTAGAAAAGCGCCTGAAATGAAGGCTGGCGCGTTCGCCGGCCGTTCCGTGTTGGAGCCGAGTTATGGCCGTTCCGAAGAAGAAAACCTCCCGCATGCGGCGCAACATGCGCCGATCCCACGATGCGCTGAAGTCTGGCGCGTTCGTTGCGGACAAAGAAACCGGCAACCTGCGCCGGCCGCACCACATTGATCTCAAGTCCGGCGTCTATCGTGGCCGTCAGGTTCTGGAGCCAGTAGAAGACTAAGTCTTTTACTGATCTCTGCCCAGATTGGACATGAGACCATGACGACCGAGACCCATGAAACCGATGTGATCATCATCGGCGCAGGCCCTTGCGGCCTGTTCGCCGTGTTTGAGCTTGGGCTACTTGGCCTAAAGACATATTTGGTCGACATTCTGGACCGCGCAGGCGGCCAATGTGCCGAACTGTATCCAGAAAAGCCGATTTACGACATTCCCGCCATTCCAATGTGCACTGGCCAGGAATTGACGGATCGGCTGATGGAGCAGGTCAAGGCGTTTGATCCCGTCTTCCACTTCCAGGAAATGGCTGAAGGCCTGACCAAGCTGGATGACGGTCGTTGGGAACTGACGACAGACCAGGGCACGAAGATCGTGGCCCATGTGATCGTGATCGCAGCAGGCGGCGGCAGCTTTGTTCCAAAGAAACCTCATCTTGAAGGCTTGGCGGAATATGAGGACACATCTGTCTTCTATGCCGTCCGTAAGATTGACGCCTTCGCGGGCAAACGGATTGTGATCGCAGGCGGCGGTGACTCGGCGCTCGATTGGGCGTTGAATCTGCAGCCGGTCGCTGAAAAGGTAACGCTCGTCCACCATCGTGATGGCTTCCGCGCGGCTCCCGCAAGCGTCGACGCAATGCATGCGTTGGTTGATGCTGGCAAAATGGAATTCAAGATCGCACAGCTTGCTGGCGTCAATGGCGATGGCACCAAGATGACCAGCGTGCGAGTTAAATCAAAGACCGATGGCGAAAGCGATATCCCAGCGGATGCTCTGCTGCCATTCTTTGGACTGACCATGAAGCTTGGCCCTATCGCTGACTTTGGTCTGAATCTGAATGAGAATCTCATTCCTGTTGGTACGGAAAAGTTTGAGACATCCATTCCGTCAATCTTCGCGATTGGCGATATCAACACCTATCCAGGCAAGCTCAAGCTGATCCTGTCAGGTTTCCACGAAGCGGCACTTATGTCCCAGGCTGCGTTCCTGGTTTGCCGTCCGGGTGAGCGTTTGCGCTTCCAATACACCACCTCGTCCAGTGATTTGCAGAAGAAGTTGGGGGTCCGATGAAGGTCCACGTTACCGATCTCGAAGGCAATACCAAGGAAATTGAAGGCACAATTGGCTGGACATTGATGGAAGTCATCCGTGACGGGGGTGTTTCGATTAAAGCGGAATGCGGCGGTGCGTGCGCCTGCGCCACCTGCCACGTCTATGTGGCTGACGATTGGATGGACCAAACCGGCGAACGCACTGAAGAAGAGGAAGACATGATCGACCTCGCTCTGGACGTCCAGGATGGCTCGCGTCTCGCATGTCAAATTGAACTCACTGAAGCGTTGGATGGCCTGAAGGTCACGCTAGCCAGGGATGCTATTCTCTAAGCAAACAAGTTTTTGGGTTTCTAGAACGGCAAACGGCGCTTCCATACCTTGGAAGCGCCGTTTTTCGTGGCCGTGTTGTAGGTTCCTTTTAGAAGGGGAACACCACATCGAAGAGTTGCTGGCCGTAGCGGGGCTGTTGCACATCACTGATATGCCCGCGTCCGCCGTAGGAAATACGTGCTTCGGCGATCTTGTCGTAGGCGACCGTATTGTCAAATGCGATGTCCTCTGGCCGGATCACGCCGGTTACCAACAGTTCCCGCATTTCAAAATTTACGCGCACTTCCTGCCGTCCTTGTAGGACAAGATTGCCGTTTGGCAGGGTCTGGGTGACGATAGCAGTGACCCGGAGGTTGATCGTCTCACCCCGGTCAATTGTGCCTTCGCCAGAATTTTGTGTCTTGCTACCGAATTCGATCAAGTTGGCTGGATTCACGGCTTTCGGTAACAACTTAGAGAGCTGTGTTTTCAAGCCCCCGAGTGCTGGCAGGTCCGCATCCTCAAGATTGTTGCGGGCGCGGGTTGTTTTGTTGGAAGTTTTTGCCGAGTCCGAGATCTGGATGGCGACCGTAACGATGTCTCCAACCGCCGAAGCCCGCTGATCTCTCAGGAATGCCCGCGCACCAGGCCGCCAAAGCGAGTTCGCATACCGTGGAGCAGCGGACGGGCGTGGCATTGGCATGGAAATTGGCTGGTATTCTGGCCTACGCACCGGGTTTTCGACACGGGTCATCTGTGGCGGGGAGCCAATAGCGGCGGCGCGATCAAAGGTATTGCAGGCACCAAGCGTCATTGTTGAGAGGGCAATGAGGATAAGCGGCAGTATTTTCCGTGTCATCGCATCATCTCCGCAAGTTCTTCGTGGCTGATCGTTCGTGTGGCAACAATGCCAGGTGCAATCGCCGTCGCCTCAATCGTCCGCTTAGAGTGCGCATTCAGTGTGCGGATGGGGGCTCCGGCGGCAGCGTCCTGTAAGGCGCGGCCCCTGGCGGTCAGCGTCATGAAAGGCGTCGTATACACAATCGCCACAAGATCACCCTTTCGGATGCTGTCTCTTATACACATCTGACGCTGCCGACGAATAGAGAGGTGTAGATC
>CAJXVF010000372.1 GCA_913060845.1 uncultured Alphaproteobacteria bacterium
CTTCAAACATAAAGGTCAAGCCATCAAATTCGGCTTCTCTATGACTCCGGGTATAGCGAACTCGGGGCCGGTACAACGTTCTCCCTCTATCTGCCGCCCCATGCGGCGGAGGTGGTTGATATTAGAAGCCCAGTCGCCGCCAAACCGCTGGACCTGACGGGCGTTGGCACCATCATGATGGTGGAGGATGAGGACCCTGTGCGCTTGTTTGGCGCACGGGCGTTGCGCGGCAAGGGCTATCGGGTGATTGAAGCAACCACCGGCGGCGCTGCGCTCAAGCTTTTCCAGTAAGGGGAGGCGGACGATATTGACCTGCTCGTCACCGATATCGTCATGCCGGAACTGGACGGCCCGAGTCTCATCGCAAAAGCGCGGCGGTTCCGCCCGAATCTGCCTGTGATTTGTGTGTTCGGATATGCTGAATCCGAATTTCGGGACTAGCTTGAAGGTTTGGACGATGTTCACTTTCTGCCTAAACCGTTTACATTGCAGGAACTTGCGGGCGCAGTTAAGCACATCATTCCATGAACATTCGATGTTCTTGAGATTAATTCGGAACATAACTTGACCATTTGGAACATTTACGGCACATTGTTCTCATCGCAAACACCCTATTCGCCCACAGGCTGAAATTGCACGGCCTAGGCAGCTATGGGAATATGGAGAACAACATGGCGCATCCCTCCCTCAAGGTCGTAGAGAACTCCACAATGGATAAGCAAAAGGCGCTCGAAGCCGCACTCGGTCAGATTGAACGGGCGTTCGGCAAAGGCTCTATTATGAAGCTTGGCGAGCAAAGCTCGCTTGAGATTGAAGCTGTATCATCTGGCTCACTTGGGCTGGATATAGCCCTTGGCGTCGGCGGGCTGCCACGCGGGCGCATTATTGAAATTTATGGCCCCGAAAGCTCCGGTAAAACGACATTGGCGCTGCATGCCGTTGCCGAAGCGCAGAAGCTTGGCGGTGTCGCGGCTTTTGTTGATGCGGAACATGCGCTTGATCCAGCCTATGCCAAGAAGCTAGGCGTTAACTTGGATGAGCTGCTGATCTCGCAACCGGACACGGGCGAGCAGGCGCTTGAAATTGTGGACACGCTGGTCCGCAGTCAGGCGGTTGATGTGCTGGTGATCGATAGTGTCGCTGCATTGACGCCACGGGCCGAAATCGAAGGCGAAATGGGTGATTCCCTGCCGGGCTTGCAGGCGCGCTTGATGAGCCAGGCGCTGCGTAAGCTGACGGCGTCGATCTCTAAAAGCCGGACGATGGTTATCTTCATCAACCAGATCCGCATGAAGATTGGCGTGATGTTTGGTAGCCCAGAAACGACAACGGGCGGCAATGCGCTGAAATTCTACGCAACAGTCCGCCTTGATATTCGCCGGATTGGCCAGATCAAAGACAAGGACGAAGTCGTCGGCAACCACACCCGCGTCCGCGTTGTGAAGAACAAGGTGGCACCGCCGTTCAAAGTCGTTGAATTCGATATTATGTATGGCAAGGGCATTTCGAAGACGGGTGAGTTAGTTGATCTCGGCGTCAAGGCAGATATCGTCGAGAAGTCGGGTTCCTGGTTCTCATTTGATGGTGAGCGCTTAGGCCAAGGCCGTGAGAACTCAAAAACATTCCTCATGCAGAACCCGGATGTCGCCGCCACGATTGAGCATCGCGTTCGCGAGAATGCAGGCCTTGTCGCCGAGTTGATGATGACGGGCGAAGCAGACGAAGACGCTGAAGACGACGCAGGCTAGCGTCTAATCTGCATCGTTGGGGCCGCTCTGGCTCTGGACAGAATAAGGGCCGGCGCGGTACATCCGTTAGCCGGTCCTTTGCATTCTGGACCCATTTGTGAATTCCTCCAGTTTGGGGCTTTGAGCCATGGCGACGGCCAACGAAATCCGCAGGGCGTTTTTGGATTATTTCGCGAAGAACGGGCACGAGATCGTCTCGTCGAGCCCGCTTGTTCCGCTAAATGACCCAACTTTGCTGTTCACCAACGCAGGTATGGTCCAGTTCAAGAACGTATTTACAGGCGTTGAGCAGCGGGATTATAGCCGTACTGTCACTTCGCAGAAATGCGTGCGCGCCGGCGGCAAGCACAATGATCTGGAAAATGTTGGCTACACGGCGCGCCACCACACCTTCTTTGAGATGCTCGGCAATTTCTCATTTGGCGATTATTTCAAAGATCAGGCGATTGAACTCGCGTGGAATTTGATCACCAAGGAATATGGCCTCCCGGCGGATAAGTTGTTGGTTACAGTCTATTCTGAGGATGAAGACGCGGCCACGCTCTGGAAGAAGATCGCAGGCCTTACCGACGACAAGATCATGCGTATCCCGACCAGCGATAACTTCTGGTCCATGGGCGACACTGGCCCTTGCGGCCCATGCTCCGAAATCTTCTTTGATCATGGCGACAAAATTCCGGGCGGCCCGCCAGGCTCACCAAATGAAGATGGCGACAGGTTTATTGAGATTTGGAACCTGGTCTTCATGCAATATGAGCAGGTCTCCAAGGATGAGCGCATCGGCTTACCGCGCCCTTCCATCGATACGGGGATGGGTTTGGAACGCCTTACGGCCGTACTGCAGGGCAAGCACGATAACTATGATATCGACCTAATGCGTGCGCTGATTGAAGATGTTGCGTCCAAGACTGGCGTTGATCCAGATGGCCCGCAATATGCTTCTCACCGCGTCATCGCTGATCACATCAGGGCCGCATCCTTCTTGATTACAGATGGCGTCCTGCCTTCGAATGAAGGGCGTGGATATGTGCTGCGCCGGATCATGCGGCGCGGTATGCGCCACGCGCATATGCTCGGCGCTGAGGACCCGTTGTTGCATAAAATCGCCCCCACTCTGGCGCGGGAGATGGGGGATTATTATCCTGAACTGCGTACTGCCTCAAAGCTGATAGAAGAAACACTTCGGCTGGAAGAAGAGCGCTTTAAGATCACTTTAGATCGTGGACTTAAGCTTTTGGATGATGCAATAGTACCACTTGGCGAAGGTGAAGAGCTTGAAGGTGAGACGGCCTTTAAGCTGTATGACACATTCGGTTTCCCGCTTGATCTGACCCAGGACATTCTGCGTGGCCAGGGGCGAACCGTTGAGATTGACGGGTTCAATGCCGCCATGGAGCGGCAACGCGAAGCCGCCCGCAGCGCATGGGTTGGCAGTGGGGACGCTGGCGATACAGCGCTCTGGTTCAAACTGCGTGATCGCCTCGGGCCGACCGAATTCTTAGGCTATGTCCAAGAAGCAGCAGAGGGCGTTGCAATGGCGCTTGTATCAGAAGGCGCTGAGGTCACAGAAATCGCAGCAGGTCAGACCGGCCTCGTACTTCTCAACCAAACGCCATTCTATGCTGAATCTGGCGGTCAGGTTGGCGATATGGGGCGAATGACTGGCCCTGATGGCGTCACAGCCAAAGTGCTCGACGTGCAAAAACAGGTTGGCGCGCTCTGGGCGCATCGGGTCGAGGTGAAATCTGGTGCGATCACTGTCGATATGCCGCTGGAGCTTGCCGTAGACGGCGAGCGGCGCGGCCATATCCAACGCAATCACTCTGCTACCCATTTGCTGCATTCAGCCCTCCGTGACGCCCTGGGCGATCATGTTGCGCAGAAGGGCTCACTCGTGTCGCCAGACCGGCTGCGCTTTGATATTTCGCATCCCAAAGGCATTTCTGACGATGAGATGGCGGCGGTCGAGCATGCAGTTAACCAACGCATCCGTATGAACAGTGCGGTGAACACCCGCGTTATGCCGACGGACCAAGCCCTGTCTCTTATACACATCTGACGCTGCCGACGAATAGAGAGGTGTAG
>CAJXVF010000373.1 GCA_913060845.1 uncultured Alphaproteobacteria bacterium
AGAGAGGTCTCGTGGGCTCGGAGATGTGTATAAGAGACAGGTACATTTGGGCGTGGCAAGCTGCACCGCTGCAGCCATTTTTATGGATTTCTTCCAGGATCGCGGCACCCGCAGAAAGCGGCAGGCCAGCCCCGCCATATTCTTCTGGAATCAACACACTCAGGAAGCCTGAATCAGTCAGCGCCTGCACGAATTCTGTCGGATAGGCGCGTGCCTCATCCTTCTCCCGCCAATATTCGCCTGGAAAGCCTTCGCAGAGCTTTGCAACGGCTTCCCGGATTTCGGGATATTGGTCGGTGAGATGCAGTACGGGCTCATCCGTGGCGCTGGACACGCTGTCCGACATATAAGTGACTCCTGGATTGAATGAATGTCTGACTAAATTCTAGATCAGGTACCCCCCGTTCGGAACCCCCCTAGCACTTGCAAATTCGCCCCCTGAGGCCCTACCTATCGATATTCACAGGAATTGGAGCCGCCGCCATGCTCGACGGAAAGCACATCCTACTCATTATCGCAGGCGGCATCGCGGCTTACCGCAGCCTGGACCTGATTCGACGCTTGCGGGAACGGGGGGCGACTGTCCGCTGTGTGCTGACCAAAGGTGGCGCGCAGTTCGTGACGCCTTTAAGCGTCGCCGCACTCAGCGAAGAGAAAGTCTATAAGGACATTTTCTCCCTGACGGACGAGGCCGAAATGGGCCATATCCGTTTGTCGCGGGAGGCGGACATTGTCGTCGTCGCCCCGGCGACGGCGGACCTGATCGCGAAAATGGCCAATGGTCATGCAGATGATTTGGCGTCAACGGCCCTTCTCGCCACCGACAAACCTGTTCTAATTGCGCCGACAATGAACGTGCGCATGTGGGAACACCCCGCCGTCCGCCGCAACGTCGCGCAGCTGGAAGCGGACGGCGTCCACCGTGTTGGTCCCGGTTCTGGGGAATTGGCTTGTGGCGAAACCGGGTCCGGCCGCATGTCTGAATCATTGGAGATTGTTGCGGCCATTGAAACCGTGCTTGGCATGGGAGCAACCGCGCAGCCGCTCGCCGGGCGCAAAGCTATCGTCACCAGCGGCCCGACCTGGGAGGCAATTGATCCAGTCCGGTTCATCGCAAATCGCTCATCCGGCAAGCAAGGCCACGCCATCGCTGCCGCACTGCAAGCGCTTGGGGCTGAAGTGACGTTGGTTTCTGGCCCGACAGGCTTGGTGCCGCCGAATGGCGTCACACAGGTCAATATCGAGTCCGCCCGCGAAATGCTGGCCGGCTGTATGGATGCGCTACCAGCAGACATCGCCATATGCGCCGCCGCTGTTGCTGATTGGCGGGTTGCGGCGGAGGCCGGGCAAAAGATCAAGAAGAACGATAGCGGCGAGATGCCGACTCTGAGCTTCGCCGAAAACCCAGACATCTTGAAAGCCATTTCGAACGCTGGTGCGAAAAGGCCCGCTCTCGTTGTCGGCTTTGCGGCAGAGACGGAAAACCTGATCGCAAACGCTCAAGCAAAGCTCGCGCGCAAAGGCTGCGATTGGATTCTGGCGAATGATGTTTCAGCCGGAACGGGCGTGTTTGGCGGGGATGCCAACACGCTGCATCTCGTGACCGCTAGCGCCGTCGATGCCTGGCCGACCATGAATAAGACTGCAGCTGCGGATCAACTCGCTGCTCGTATCGCCGCCCATTTCAGCCCGCCAAAAGCCGAGGCCGCCGAATGATCGACCTTCCGATCCGCCTGCTCCCACACGGAGCTGGCCTGCCCATCTACGCAACGGCAGAAGCAGCAGGTGCAGACCTGCTAGCCGCCATTGACGCGCCACAATCGCTGAAACCAGGTGCCCGGGCACTCATCCCAGCGGGCTTCGCTATGGCGCTACCTGAAGGCTATGAGGCGCAGATCCGGCCACGCTCCGGGCTTGCTTATAAGAATGGCGTAACAGTACTGAACGCGCCCGGCACGATTGATTCCGACTACCGCGGCGAAATCGTGGTGCTGCTCATCAATCACGGCCAGGATGACTTCGAGATTGAGCGCGGCATGCGGATTGCCCAAATGGTCATAGCGCCAGCACCCCAGGCCGCATTCCGCGCCGTCGATGATCTCGACAATACCGCGCGCGGCGAAGGCGGGTTCGGTTCCACTGGCACAGGTTCCTGATGGACGATCTGGATTTCACCGATAGCGAACTTGAACGCTATTCCCGGCACATTCTGCTGCCAGAAGTCGGCGCCATCGGCCAAGCAAAGCTGCGAGCGGCTAGCGTTCTAATCATTGGCGCAGGCGGTCTTGGCGCACCGATGATTATGTATCTGGCGGCGGCTGGAATTGGCCGTATCGGAATCATTGACGACGACTTGGTTGATCTCTCCAACCTGCAGCGTCAGGTGGCGCACACTACGGACCGGATCGGAGTCAACAAGGCAGAGAGTGCAGCGGCGACAGCCAAAGCCATCAACCCCGAAATCACGGTAAATATTCTACCCTTCCGGCTGGCGTCGGACACAATCGACGACCTTTTCAGCCAATATGACGTGATCGCAGACGGCACAGATAATTTCGAGACGCGCTATCTGGTCAACGATGCCGCCGTTCGCCAGAGCAAAACCTTGGTCACAGCGGCTTTGTTGCGCTTTGATGGCCAAATCACAACGGTGAAACCGGGCGGCCCCTGCTATCGCTGCCTATTCCCGAATCCACCGCCGCCAGCCGCTGTGCCGTCCTGCTCTGAAGCTGGCGTGCTGGGCTCAGTCGCTGGAATATTAGGCACAATGCAGGCAACGGAAATCATCAAGGAAATCATGGATGTCGGTGACAGCTTGTCCGGTCGCTTGATGCTGTTCGATGGTCTTTCCATGAGCCTCCGCGCCATGAAAGCCAAGCAACGGAAAGATTGCCCGGCCTGCAGCATTGCTCACCCGGAGACCGGATAAACGCCCGTCGGCAGATATTCATATGGCAGCGTCGAAAGCTCTGCCGGTCCCCAATCCGGCGTATCAATGATGACGATTTCTGCGCAAAGCGGCTCATAAAGCTCCCGGAAATGGGTTTTGGAGCGGAGCAGAATGATATCGAAGTCATCTGGCTTGAGGCCGAATTCAGTGAAGCAATCCATATCAATGGCGGACCACTGCACGGAAATGACCGAGACCAGAACGCCGCCGATTTCCAGCAATGCAGATGCACCAACATCAATCACCATTCCTGTTTTGAGCGGGCCGGTGATTGGGAACTTCAGATGTCTTGCTTGAAGCACGCGCGCCTCAGCCGTGATGGCTCCCCCGGCCTTCGGGCTAGATTTTCCGAAGAGCGGCATCTTTAGGATCGCACCCTCACCTGCCGCCACAGCAGCTGACGCGACTTCAGGGTCAAACATGAATGGCGCATAGGCGCGCTTCACACCGCGCGCGATCAAATCCTTCAGGACGTAGGTGCTGTCATTCAGGCGGTCAGCATGTTCCAGGATGCAAACAGGCTTTTTCGCAGATGCCGCCGCTTCAAGGGCCCGATCAACGCCACCCTGCACATCATGCAATAACTCCCGCTGGAATAAGCGGTCCCGCAGTTCCCAGCATCGCTTAGCCATGCCTTCCGCCCACTGATTGGCGTCGTCCACATTCCCATCCGTGATCGCCAGGGCCGTCATCCCGGTGTCAGGTGTATCGGCATAAGAGAAACCGCCGAACAGTGAGCAATCGAGCAAACCCTCGCCGCCAGCCTCCGCGGCAGCAACCAATTCCGCCAGCGGCTTCAAGCCGGTGGCGCTGAAAACAGATGGGAGCGCAATGCCGGGCTTGGCCATAGCTCTGTCTCTTATACACATCTCCGAGCCC
>CAJXVF010000374.1 GCA_913060845.1 uncultured Alphaproteobacteria bacterium
CGAGATGTAGAGAGGTCTCGTGGGCTCGGAGATGTGTATAAGAGACAGATTGTGATCTGCTGCTGGACGTCAACAATATCTTCGTCTCCGGCTTCAATCACGGCTTTGACCCGATTGATTTCATCGAAGGCCTGCCAGCGGAGCGGATCGTGCAGATCCACCTGGCCGGTCACGAACATAACGAAACCCACATCGTCGACACCCATGATGCGCCAGTGATCGAGGCCGTATGGTGGCTCTATGGCGAAGCAATCAGCCGCCTTGGGCCCATCACAACCATGATCGAACGAGACGCTGATATTCCGCCGCTTGCCGATATGGAGACGGAGCTTGATCGCGCCCGCGCCATTGCCGCCAAAGCCTTAGAGCAGGCAGCCTGATGCGCCTCCCCGAATTACAGCGGGCGTTTGCCGCCCGGATGCTGACCGGCGATGACGCCATCATGGCGCTGGTCCAGGATAGCCGACTGGAACGTCGGGATGTGCTTATGGGGGTGTATGAGCACGCTTACGGTGCGCGCCTCGCTGAAGTCCTGGAAGGCGATTATGAGAAACTGCATGCAGCCATTGGGCCGGACGCGTTTTTTCAGATCGCGGCGGATTATGTGACAGCGAATCCATCTCGCCACCCAAACGCCCGCTTTTTTGGCGCCGGAGTCCCCGCGTTCCTGCTGCAAACCGCACCGTGGTCCGCAACGCCCTGGCATGGCGAGCTTGCCATGCTGGAATGGGCCATGGGCGAGGTTTTCCTGGCAGAGGACGCCCTGCATCTCTCCATGGAAGCCATGGCGGCACTCCATCCAAATGACTGGCCGAACCTAACATTCACGCTCGCAGACGATATCCGCCGGATCACAACCCGCCATGGCGGGCCGGAGGCTTGGCTGGCCATCAATGATGATACCGACCCCGCGCCCGCCGCTGCGGCAGCAGATGGGGCCGAACAAGCCTGGTTGATCTGGCGGGATGAGTTCCAAGCGAACTTCCGCGCCATGGATCCACCAGAAGCCTGGGCGCTCATTGAGGCCGATGGCGGCGCTACCTTCGCTGAACTCTGTGAAGGCCTAATGGAATGGGTTCCGGCAGAGGAAGCCGCCGGACACGCCGCAGGCTATCTCCGGGGCTGGATTGAAGCGGGCGTGCTGGCGGGGTATGAAATCAAGGAGGCATAGCGGCGCCTGGGTTCTGCTTTCGAACCACGATAGCGAAGACCGCGCCTCGTTTCTTGGTCCGCTCGCGTACTGGCTTCCCTAATGGCTCTCCGCCCGCTGCTGCTTCTAATGTGCGTCTACCTTGGGCTGACGCTCACAGGCTTGCATGCCATGGGCGCGCTGCTGCCACATTTCATTACTATCTGGAGCCTGTCTGAAACCGAAGCCGGCATGCTGACCAGCGCCATGTTCGTGGCCTATATCGGCACGGTGCCGCTGATCGCGCTTTCGGAAAAGATTGACGCAAAGCCGATTCTGCTTGTCGGCGTGATCTGCAATATCGTTGGCTATTGCGGCTTCGGCCTGCTGGCGGACGACCTTTGGAGCGGCATGGCCTACCGGGTGCTGCAAGGCATCGGCTTCGCGCTGACCTATATGCCTGGCGTCAAAGCGATCAGTGACCGGGTGGATGCAAGCCAGCGTGGCCGCTCCGCGTCCATCTATGTCTCAAGCTTTGCGACGACGACCAGCTTCTCCTTCGTCCTGGCCATCCTGATCGCGGATGCCTGGACTTGGCGCGCCGCGTTCCTGCTACCTGCAATCACCAACGCCATCGCTTTTGTATTGATTCTGGTTGCATTACCTGCCGCCAAACCAGAGGCCGCCCCCGCCGGGCCACGCCGGGCCGTCCTAGATTTCCGCGATGAACTGCGAGACCCCGAAATGCGCGGGTATTTCATCGCCGCCACCATGCACACCGTCGAATTACTAGGCGTCCGCGCATGGTCGGTCGCGTTCTTCGTGTTCGCGGCTGGCGTTTATGGGTTTGAACCAAGCTTGTTTATCGCAGCCTGTCTCGCCGGGTTCCTGACATTCATCGGCATGCCGACCAGTATGGCGGGCGGCGAATACGGCCATAAGCGCGGGTTCGCCTATGCCTCCGGCATCGCCATGGCCTGTTCTGCGATTGCATGCGCTGCCGTTGGGTTCTCTGTGATGGGGCCATTGCTCCTGTTTGCAAGCCTGGTGCTGATCCACAACTGCTTTGTGTTGGCGGATTCAGGCGCGCTGAACGGTGGGGCGGCTGCAGCAGCGCTACCGGGGAGGCGCGGAGCGGCCATCACGCTCATGGCCTTCGCTAACGCCATTGGCAGCTTTATCGGACCACTGCTGTTTGGCTTTGTGTTGGATATATCCGGCGGACGCCAGGACCCCTATGCCTGGGGCCTTGCGTTCATGAGCCTTAGCTTGTGCGTCATCATTGGCGTCGCCGCACTCAATAGCGGCATGCGCCATAGCGGCAAGCGCTAAAGCGAAACGCCCAGATCAACGGTTAGAGCAGATCAGGTGTCGAGGAAGCTGCGGAGTTTGCGGCTACGGCTTGGGTGCTTCAGCTTACGCAGCGCTTTCGCCTCAATCTGGCGGATACGTTCACGCGTAACGGAGAACTGCTGGCCGACTTCTTCCAGCGTGTGATCCGTGTTCATGCCAATGCCGAAGCGCATACGCAGCACGCGCTCTTCACGCGGCGTCAGCGTGGAGAGCACGCGGGTCGTTGATTCGCGCAAGTTCGAGAGGATGGCGCTATCCAAAGGTTGGATGGCGTTCTTGTCCTCGATGAAGTCACCCAGATGGCTGTCTTCCTCATCGCCAATCGGCGTTTCGAGGCTGATCGGCTCTTTGGCGATCTTCAGGACCTTGCGGACCTTTTCAAGCGGCATACCAAGCTTCACAGCAAGCTCTTCCGGCATCGGCTCACGGCCAATTTCGTGGAGCATCTGGCGGCTGGTGCGCACAAGCTTGTTGATCGTCTCGATCATGTGAACAGGGATACGGATGGTCCGCGCCTGATCCGCAATAGACCGCGTGATCGCCTGCCTAATCCACCACGTCGCGTAGGTGGAGAACTTGTAGCCACGGCGATATTCAAACTTATCGACCGCTTTCATCAGGCCAATATTGCCTTCCTGGATCAGGTCCAGGAATTGCAGGCCACGATTGGTGTATTTTTTTGCGATGGAAATCACGAGACGGAGATTGGCTTCCACCATCTCCTTCTTCGCCCGCGCAGCTTCACGCTCGCCCTGCTGGACGATGGTGACGACTTCGCGGAACTCGCCGTATGGCAGCTGGATTTTCCGGCAGATTTCCCACATTTCTGTGCGAATTTCTTTCACCTCATCCTGGTGATTTTGGCAGAACCGCTTCCATTCGCTTTTTTGGCTGATGGAGCGGAACCAGCGTGGGTCCGTCTCCCGGCCACGCCATTCAGCGATGAACTTGTCCCGCTTCACGCCGGACTTCATAGCCAATCGCAGAACCTGGCCTTCTAACGCCACAGCTTCACGGTTCAGCTCATAAAGCTGCTCGATCAGCTGCTCGATCCGTTGGTTATGCAGGCGAATCGGCGTTATCGCCTCGACCAATTCCTTGGCGGTGCGGAGGTATTTCTTCTCCAGCGTCTGATCTGGATCTTCGCTACCCTCAATGAGATCCATCCGCTCAATGCGGGTTTTCTCTAGCCGCTTGTGGACGCGGGATAGCTTAACGAACGCTTCCTCGGAAAGCGGCAGCAGCACCTTTTCCATGGCGGCGAGGGAGAGGCTGACGGCCTCATCCGCATCATCGTCATCATCATCTGATGCGGTGCTGGATGAACTTTCGTCGTCAGATGT
>CAJXVF010000375.1 GCA_913060845.1 uncultured Alphaproteobacteria bacterium
GACTTCGTGAGGGTCCCCTCGCCCTCCAGCGGAGGGAGAGGAATCAGGGTGAGGGGGGTGACAGCGGAATTAGTACAGCTCCCGCAATTCCCCTATCCCCGTTTCGCCGGCACCGCATCCGCAAACGTATGTTCTTTCGCAGGGAAAGCCCGTGTCCGTACATCAGCCGCATATTGGGCAATGGCGTCATCCGCTGCTGTGCCAAGCTCAGCATAAACTTTGGCGAATTTTGGCCGGAAATCTGGGAACATGCCCAGGATATCATCGACCACTAGAATTTGGCCGTCGCAGGCCGGTGATGCGCCGATGCCAATGGTGACGGCAGGCGTTTCCTGGGTAATGCGGCGGGCAATGCTTTCCGTAGATTTCTCTACTACGATGCCCCATGCGCCTGCATCGCTAAGCGCGCGTGCGTCTGCTGAAAGCCGGTCAGCGTCCCCACCGCGCCCTTGAACCTTATAGCCGCCAAGTGCATTTACGGATTGTGGCGTCAGGCCAATATGCGCCAGCACTGGAATGCCGCGTGCCGCCAAGAATGCAACCGTCTCAGCCATATGCGCGCCGCCTTCCAGCTTCACAGACCCACAGCCGGTCTCCGCCATGATCCGGGCGGCGTTACGGAACGCTTGCTCTGGGGATTCCTCGCATGAACCAAATGGCATATCGATCACAATCAAGGACCGCTCGGAATGCTCTACGACCGCACGGCCATGGGCGATCATCATGTCCATGGTGACCCCGACGGTGGAGGTCATGCCGTAAATCGTCATACCCAGCGAGTCGCCCACCAGGATGAAATCGCAGTGGCGATCCACCAATGAGGCGATGGGGGCGGTATAGGCTGTCAGGCTGGCGATCGCGGTTTTCCCCTTCATCGCTTGAATGGCGGGCGCTGTTAGTCGGCGGGTCGGCGTTTGCTTGCTCATCTCTCAGCTCACATTGCGGTGCGATAAGACTGGCGCTTATGGGCTTGCGGTCTATGTTCAAAGCCAAGCAACCAGCCGACAGAGAGTATAATCCAATGATCCAAGGCCTGCACCACGCTGCATATCGCTGCGAAAACTCCGAAGAAACGCGGAAGTTCTATGAAGAATTTCTGGAGCTACCACTGGCCCGCGCACTCAAAATCAACATGACCAAATCTGGCCGTGATGCTGCGGTGCTGCATACGTTTTATCAGATGGGCGACGGGTCTTTCCTTGCCTTCTTCGAAGAACCGGGGGAAGCATTCGACTTCAAAACGCAACGCGACTTCGACCTGCACTTGGCGCTTGAAGTGGATCACGACACCCTCCACCGCATGCTGGCGAAGGGCAAAGCGGCTGGCATTGAAATGCGTGGTCCCTCTGATCACGAATTCATCGATTCGATCTATTTCCGCGACCCGAACGGCTATGTGATTGAGTTGACGGCTGTCAAAGCTGGCGGTCCCGGCAAGGCATCTGAAGCGCGGACCATTTTGGCTGACTGGACGGCGGACCAGCACGGCTGATAATCCTGGCGGATACCGTGTTGTTGAAGGAATGCCGCCATGCTCGCCGTCGTTGCCGAAAAGGTCTCAAAACCTGAAGACCTGACTATCATTGAGCTGCCGGAACCCATTCCTGGCCCAGGCCAGATCAGGATTGACGTGAAGGCGACCGCGCTGAATTTCGCCGATACGCTGATCATCGGCCATAAATACCAGGTGCGCCCGGACTTTCCCTTCAGCCCCGGATTCGAAGTGGCTGGCGATGTATCGGCGGTTGGATCAGGGGTTACGGACTTCAAACCGGGCGACCGCGTCATCGCCACTATGGATTACGGCGCTTATCGCGAGCAGGTGATCGTCGAGGATTATCTGGCGCATCCATTCCCCGACGCTATGGACTATGTGACCGCAGCCTCATTCCCTGTGGCTTATGGCACGAGCTATGTCGGCCTGCTGCGCCGCAGCCATATCGCACCAGGTGAGACAGTGCTGGTGCATGGCGCTGCTGGCGGAGTCGGGCTGACAGCGGTGGAGATCGCGAAGGCAGCGGGCGCGCAGGTGATCGCCACGGCGGGTTCCGACGAGAAAACCGCCATCGCCAAAGCCCATGGTGCTGACCATGTCATCAATTACACGACCGGGCCGATCCGAGACCGAGTAAAAGAACTCACCGGCGGTAATGGTGCTGACGTGATTTATGACCCCGTCGGCGGCGATATATTCGATCAGTCCTTGCGTTGCATCAATTGGGGCGGGCGCATTCTGATCATCGGCTTTGCTGCAGGGCGTATTCCAGAAATTCCAGCGAACATGCTGCTGGTCAAAAGCTGTTCCGCCATCGGCGTTTTCTGGTCCTCACACCGCCGCCGGGAGCCGGAATCGCTGCGTCAGGACTACAAGCAGCTCTTTGATTGGTGGGGTGAAGGCAAACTCAAGCCATTGGTGGGGGCCACATATCCACTGGATCAAGCTGGTGCGGCGATGACTGCATTGCTGTCTCGCAAAGTCGCGGGCAAGATTGTGCTTGAAGTTTAATTCCAAGGAAGAATGAGCAATGAAAATCGGCATTATCGGCGCGGGTGCGATGGGTTCTGTTTATGCAGGCCTGATGGCGGATTCCGGATATGACGTATGGATGTTCGACAATTGGGCAGAGCATGTCGCCGCCATTAATGCCAATGGCCTGAAGGTCGAAGGTGCATCTGGCGACCGGGTGGCAAAACCCCATGCAACGTCAAATGCGGCGGATGCAGGCGTTGTCGAGCTGGCCATTGTCGCGACCAAGGCGATGCAGACCAAAGCCGCGGTTGAAGCGGCGGCACCCATGCTGGGATCCGATACAGCCGTGCTGACGCTTCAAAATGGCCTCGGCAATGTTGAGCGTATTCAGGAACTTGTGGACCCGAAAAACGTCCTTTGCGGCATCGCTGGCGGGTTCGGTGCTTCCATGGTTGGGCCGGGGCATGTGCATCATAACGGCATGGAAGCCATCAATATCGCGGAAGCTGCGGGCGGGCTGAGTGACCGGGTGGAAAATGTTGCGACAGTTTGGCGGGACAGTGGATTCAAAGTCGGCGTTTATGAAGATATCTGGCCGGTCGTGTGGTCAAAGCTGATGGCGAACATCGCCGTATCCGCGACATGCTCGCTGACAGGCATGCGCGTTGGGCAGATCATTCAGAACGAATGGGCCTGGGGCCTCAGCATGGATTGCGTGCGAGAAGCGGCGGCTTGTGCCGAAGCTAAAGGCATCAAGCTACTTTATGATGACCCCATCGCCTGGGTGCATGATTTCACCACCAAGATTCCAAACGCCCGGCCATCAATGTACCTGGACACACAAGCGGGCCGCGTTTCCGAAATCGGTTCAATCCATGGCGGCGTTGTGGATGAAGGCATCAAGCTTGGCGTACCGACACCAACCTGTTCATTCATGGTGCGCGCGGTAACGGCTCTGCAGGAAAAGAACCGCATGCATGGTGCAGGAAGCGCGTATCAGGCGCTTTAGGGGACCCTCACATAGGCCGCGCTTGAGAATTCGCTGGCGGTGAGGGTCTCTTTCCAAATCCACTGTCATAGAACTGCAATATAACTGTCATACGAGAGTCGTGGGGCGCGCTTAGAAAAGCGCTGACCCGCACAGACAAGTGCGCGCGTTGTCCACATTTAACGATTCTCAAAGGAGGGCCAAGCCCTTGTTGAAACAGATACTTACAGCGTCCGCACTGGTCGCTCTCACAGCTACGGCTGGCGCGGCGCAAGCCCGTAACCAGATTCGCATCGTTGGCTCCTCCACCTGTCTCTTATACACATCTGACGCTGCCGACGAATAGAGAGGTGTAGAT
>CAJXVF010000376.1 GCA_913060845.1 uncultured Alphaproteobacteria bacterium
AAATACTTGATCAGCTCAATCTGAATACTTCGCGGAAGCCTACTCCGCCGACGCATCCTAACCATATGACCTGCATAGCCTTTCTTAGCTATCTAGGCCAGCCCCCAGGTTTTATCGAGAAGGGAACCAATGTTGGGTGCGATTTGCGAACGCCACCAGGGACAGCATGACCGGGACCTCGACCAGGACACCCACGACAGTTGCCAGTGCTGCGCCAGAATTCAATCCGAACAATGAAATTGCCACTGCAACCGCCAGTTCGAAGAAATTGGACGTGCCGATGAGCGCGCAGGGCGCAGCCACATTGTACGGCGTGCGCCAAGCCCAGGCTGCGAAATAGGCAATGAAGAAGATGCCATAGGACTGCAGAATCAACGGGATCGCGATCAGCAGGATCAACAATGGATCAGCCAGGATGACAGAGCCTTGGAAGCCAAATAGCAGGACAACCGTCGCAAGCAGCCCGATGACCGAAAATGGCTTTACCTTGGCCGTGAATCGGGCGACTGCGGCCTCGCCATCCGAATTGTTGGCGGTTAATATGCGTCGTGTCAGAGCGCCCGCTGCCAGCGGAATAATGACATAGAGCGCTACGGATAGAAGCAGCGTATCCCATGGCACGACAATGTCCGTGACGCCCAAAAGCAGCGCCACAATGGGGGCGAAGGCGAAGATCATAATGACGTCGTTTACCGAAACCTGCACCAGCGTATAGGCCGGGTCGCCGCGTGTGAGCTGGCTCCATACGAACACCATCGCGGTGCAGGGCGCCGCGCCCAGCAGGATCAATCCAGCGATATATTGCTGGGCATCTCCGGGTGGGATCATGTCCGCAAACAGCACTTCGAAGAACAGGACGCCGAGTGCCGCCATGGTGAACGGCTTGATCAGCCAGTTCACGACAACGGTGATGATCAGCCCCTTTGGCCGTTCGCCAATCTGGCGGAGGCTGGCGAAATCCACGTTCACCATCATTGGATAGACCATCGCCCAGATCAGCACCGCAACCACGAGATTGACGGAGGCGAATTCCAGCGCTGCCGCGGTTTCGAACAATCCAGGCACTGCAACGCCAAGCCCGATCCCAGCAGCGATGCACAGCGCCACCCAAAGGCTCAGCCATTTTTCAAAAAACCCGATGCCTGCTGGGGCGGATTGGTCAGTCATAGTGTTTTCTACTCATTGGCTGGCTTAGGGCCGAGGTTAGGACAGTTCTGTGACATTTAGAGTGCAGCCACACCCACTGTCACCCCCATGCGAACACGGGTTGCTCATAGTGATCGACCCGGACCATGCGTCCATGCATTGCGACTTCACGGAATTGGTAAAGGATCGCTGCAGTCGGTGCGTGCACCATGTCATCCATGATGGCCATACGGATGACGGGACGGTCACTTTCCGGGATGCTGATCATGTCCGGTGATTCAGGCCGGTTCAGTTCTTCCAACGGAATCCGATAGAGCGAATGCACTTCATCAGGATTGGGAGTTAGGTTTGGCGCTGGACCAGCCCAGAAGACAAAGGGCGAAATGCAATAACCGGACCGCGTCGGGTAGTCGTCCAAGCGGCCAAGTAGAGTGTCGGGCCCCAGCAACAGGCCGACTTCTTCGTCCATTTCCCGCAGAGCAGCTTCCAGCAGGGTTTCGCCCGGGTCCTGGCGACCGCCCGGCAGCGCCCATTGCCGCGCATGACGGCGGAGGCGACCAGAGCGTCGTGTCAGGATGAACGCAGGCGCGCCCGTTTCATCTTCCGTGACGGCAATGGCGACGGCGGCTGGCGTCAATGCATCTTCTTGCACGATATCCAAATCAAGGTCGGTAAGGTTGCTGGCTAATTTCTCGCGGAGTTGGTTCTTCATGCGCCGAAAGCCGCTGCAATTGCGGCTTTATCCAGGCCCGCTTCCTGCAATACATCCTGGCCATCTGCGCCAAGCTTTGGCTGTGGCTTATGAATATTGGGCGGGGTGTCGGAGAAGTCGGCAGTCGGGCGCATCTGTAGGGTTGGGCCAATGTCCGGATGGGCCATTGGTTGGAAGAAGCCAGACTCTCTCAAATACGTATCCTCAAATAAGTCTTGCAGCATGGCCATTGGCGCATTCGCGATATCGGCCGCATCGAATTCTGTTTGCCAGTGGTCCGTTGTCTCTTCCGCGATCCGTTCGCCCAGAATGCTATACAGCGTATCGATATTGACCGTTCGGCCTTCAAGCTTGGCGAACCGTTCATCATCCGCCAGCTCAGGCTTCCCGAGCGCTCCAAATAGCCTGCGCCATTCCGCATCCGTGATTGCGAGCAAGGATATGTGCCCATCTTTGGTCGGGTAGGGGCGGCGGTGTGGGGTGAACATGCGCGGGAATCCAACGCCTTGGCTCGCCCGGTCAAAGTTCGCCAGCCATAGATGGTCGACGATATTGAACGCTGTCATGGTTTCCAGCATTGGCAAGTGCACCATCTGGCCCTTGCCGGTGTTGGCACGGGCGAAGAGCGCCATGCCGATGTGGGACGCAAGCTGTGTTCCGCAATATTTGTCGGCGATGGCCATAGGTGCATAGCGTGCTTCACCGTTCGCCTGTTGGATCATGCCAGCAAGGCCGCTCTGGCCTTGGATCACGTCGTCATAGGCCGGGCGGTCTTTCCAGGGGCCGGTCTTTGCGTAACCACCAGCAGCGGCGTAGATCAGGCGTGGGTTCAGTTCACTGAGAGTTTCAAAATTAAGACCAAGCCGATCAACAGCAGCGGCACGCATGGAATGCACCAGCACATCAGCTTTAGCGATCACTGCCTTCAATGCTGCCAGGGCTTCCGAGCGCTTCAAGTTCAATTCGAGTGAACGCTTATTGCGGTTCATCGCCATGAAGTGCGCGGCCATGGATTGTTCATGCCCCGGGCCAAGTTTCCGCATAGGGTCCCCACCTGGCGGCTCGACCTTAATGACATCCGCGCCCATGTCTCCCAGGATTTGGGTGCAGACAGGCCCCAGCACATTGATGGTTAGGTCAATCACCGTGACGCCCTGCAGCGGACCGGTTGCGAGCTTGGTGTAATCGTCCGTCATGCTTCAAATCCGTCAATCAGGTTTTTGGCGATGATATTGCGCTGTATCTGGTTTGATCCCTCAACGATCTGCACCACTTTGGCGTCCCGGAAATAGCGGTTGATTGGGAAATCATTGGAGATGCCGGAGGCGCCGAAAATCTGGACTGCATCCGTTGCGACTTTCATCGCTGTGTCGCTGCTGAAGGCTTTCGCGATGGCGGCGGCCTGGGCAAGATCTTTGCCGCGCACGCCAGCGTCCGTCATTGCGGCAGCTTTGTAGGTTAGCCCGCGCGCCGCCTCTACGCCCATAGCCATATCAGCAAGCATCCAGCGAAGGCCTTGGAAATCAGTTAGCGGCTGATTGAAGGCTTGGCGTTCGTGCATGAAACGCAGACTATGATCGAGCGCACCCTGGGCAAGGCCCACGGCTCGGGCTGCAATAATGGGCCGCGAAAGTGCGAGCGCCTGCATCACCTGTTTGAACCCACCGCCTTCCGGCCCAAGCATATTTTCTGCCGGTAGGAATACATCCTCCAAGAACAGTGGCGAGGAGGGGACACCGCGCGCGCCGAGCTTGTCTTCCTTTGGGCCAATGGTGAGGCCAGGCGAATCGGTTGGCACGATGAAGAAATTAATTTGGCCGCGCAAATCGCCTTCGCCTGTTTTCGCTGCCAGCACAATAAAATCGGATACGGCAGCGTTCGTGCACCAAATCTTTGCACCGTTGAGCCGGTACTGTCTCTTATACACATCTCCGAGCCCACGAGACCTCTCTAC
>CAJXVF010000377.1 GCA_913060845.1 uncultured Alphaproteobacteria bacterium
CAGATGTGTATAAGAGACAGATGAGAAGATCCGCACACTCGGCACAGCCGCCTGCCCGCCTTATCACTTGAGCATTGTGATCGGTGGGACTTCGGCCGAGGTCAATCTGAAAACAGTGAAGCTTGCGTCGACCAAATACCTGGATCATCTCCCAACTGAAGGAGGTGTGCATGGTCAGGCTATCCGAGACCTCGACATGGAAAAGCAGGTGCTGGAGCTAACCCAGAACATGGGCATCGGCGCGCAGTTTGGCGGCAAATATTATTGCCACGACGTTCGCGTCATCCGCCTGCCTCGCCATGGCGCATCACTGCCAATTGGGCTCGGCGTTTCCTGTTCAGCAGATCGCCAATGCCTTGGCAAAATCACCAAAGACGGCGTGTTCCTGGAGGAGCTTGAAACCAATCCGAGCCAGTACCTACCGGATGTGGACCAGGAAGAGCTTGGGGGCCCGGTTGTTCAAATTAACCTGAACCAGCCGATGGATGACATCCGCAAGACGCTATCCCAACACCCAATCAAAACACGCCTGAAACTAACCGGTTCGATTATCGTTGCCCGGGACATTGCGCACGCAAAAATCAAGCAACGCTTAGATGCGGGCGAGGAAATGCCTGAATATTTCCGTAATCACCCCATCTACTATGCAGGTCCTGCGAAAACACCAGAAGGCATGGCGTCTGGTTCTTTCGGCCCGACAACAGCTGGGCGGATGGATTCATATGTTGACCAGTTCCAGGCCGCAGGCGGAAGTTTCGTGATGCTGGCAAAGGGCAATCGCTCTGCGGCAGTCGTCAACGCCTGTAAGGAGCATGGTGGGTTTTACCTAGGCTCCATTGGCGGCAGTGCTGCACGATTGGCCCAGGAGCACATCAAAAAGGTCGAGGTTGTTGAGTACCCCGAACTTGGTATGGAAGCCATCTGGCGGATCGAAGTTGTTGATTTCCCAGCTTTCATCGTGACCGACGATAAGGGCAATGACTTCTTTCTGAACCCCTGATGCTAAGCGCCGGTCCAGAGGCAGCCCCAACACTCCTACTCGCCCACGGTGCCGGTGCACCCATGGACTCGGCCTTCATGGAGGAGATTGCCCGCCTGCTGGCAAAACGCGGCGCGCGCACTCTCCGCTTTGAGTTCGCCTATATGGCGACGCGGCGCGCCGAAGGGTCGAAACGCCCGCCAGACCGCATGCCGAAGCTGGAATTGGCTTTTCGCGAGGCATTTGCAGAAGCGCAAAGCCTCGCAGCACGCCAGCCCTTGTTCATCGGCGGGAAGTCCATGGGCGGCCGCGTCGCGTCGCATATTGTGGATGACCTGGGTGCCGCTGGCCTCATCTGCCTCGGCTACCCATTTCATCCGCCAGGGCGGCCAGAGAAGCTACGGACAGAACACTTGGGCGATATCCAAGCCCAAGCATTGATTGTGCAGGGTGAGCGGGACCCATTTGGCAAGCGAGATGAGGTCACTGGCTACACGTTAAGCCCCTCCACTACGGTTTTTTGGACGCCAGATGGCGATCATGACCAGAAACCGCGCAAGGCAAGCGGATTTACCCACGCCGAAAACCTGAATGCCGTCGCAGACGCTGTTGCCAGTTTCATGGGAGTTGCGTGAGAAATGGCCATTAGCCCCGACTACAAATCCTATTTGGAAGAGCTTTTTGAGCCCCTGCCCGGCGTCAAGTTCAAAGGCATGTTCGGTGGTTTAGGCATCTTCCACGATGGCGCAATGTTCGGCCTGGTGGCGTATGAGCAACTCTACTTCAAGGTCGACAAGCAAACTGAGCCTCGCTTCGCAGAAGCAGGATCAGAGCCATTCATCTACGAAGGCAAGGGCCGGAAGGTCCAAATGAGCTACTGGACCGCTCCTGACGCTGCAATGGATGACCCAGAAGAATTCGAAACGTGGGCGCGCCTTGGTATAGAAGCCTCCCGACGTGCGGCTGCAGCCGAACCACCCAAAAAAACCACGCAAGAAGAAAGCATGAGCGATCCCGCCCAAATGCGCAGGCACTCCGTGACGCTAAGCGGCCATAGAACATCCATCAGCTTGGAGGACGGATTCTGGGCTGAACTTCAGCGAATCGCCGCCGCGCGCGGCCTATCAATTAACGCGCTGGTGACAGAAGTTGATAAGGCACGCAGCGGCAATCTTTCCAGCGCGCTTCGCTTATTGGTGCTGGAGGACTTGCGTCAGGATTCCGGGAACAGCACCGGCTTAACCTGAGAGAGGGCAATGAGTGCTGGCGGGAAGCCGCCATAGGGTGCGGTTTGCATGATCGCTTCAATCAATTGTTCGCGCGTCACACCCTGCACAATTGCGGACTGTGCGAACTTAGTCAGCGTCGCTTCAAGCCGCAGCGCTGTAAAGGCTGCCAACGCCACGAACATCCGTTGACGCCATGTCAGCCCTGCCCGTGTCCAGATCACCCCATAACCATACTCAATCGCGACCTTATACAGCGCCGAAGTGGCCGGGTCCTGAGGAGCGGCATAGCCGGATTGGCTGCGGTCACCATGGATCTCCGCCATAATCCGGTGACCTTCGCTGCTGAGATATTCCATGGACTGGCCGCGCATAGCTTGCTCGTCCGCTGTCAGCTCTGGCGTCTCAATCCCTCGCTCCTTGAAGATGGAGGCCGCAACCTTCAGCGCTTCCTCCGCCACCGGCAGGCCGCCGTAGAGTCCGCATTGCACAATGATCTCCTGCACACCGCGCGCACTGATGCCAAGATCAAGCGCTGGCCCGATATGCGCACGGAGCTGCGGCAACCGCTGCAGCGAGGTCAATGTTGCCAGCACAACGATGATACGATCCTCTGGCGGCAAGGCCTCCCGTGCCCAGATGCTGGCGAAACCGGCCTCAGCCGCAAATTCCGCAAGTCCAGGCGCGTTGGAGGGTGCTATTACGCCAATTTTGCCAGCCAATGCCGCGCCTTTGGCTGCGAATTCATCACGGTTCATGCTGCCTCACTCCCTTATGCAATGTCAGCATGATCCAGCGCTCTTGCGTGCCGCGCAAGCTGAATTGCGGAACCAGGACAGCCATGGTTTGCTTGGTGCATGAATGTACCTCCATTGGGACGGCTGAATAGATGAATGCGGATTATGTGATTGTCGGCGCGGGCTCTGCTGGCTGCGTGGTCGCCCGGAGGCTAGCGGATGCCGGGCATAAGGTTGTCCTGCTTGAGGCTGGCCCCAAGGATACGCACCCCTACATCCACATTCCTGCCGGCATACTGAAGCTACTGGATCACCCCAAGCTGAATTGGAACTACCATTCAGAGGGCGAAGAAGGCACGGCTGGACGACAAATCCATTGGCCACGAGGGAAAACCCTTGGCGGATCATCCTCGATCAACGGCATGCTCTATATTCGCGGCACCCAGCAGGACTACGATTCCTGGGCGCAGTCCGGCTGTCGGGGCTGGTCCTATGATGATGTGCTGCCCTATTTCAGAAAATCCGAAAGCTATGTCTCAGGCACCGGTGATACACGCGGTGCAACGGGACCGCTGCAGGTCGAAGATTACCGCACAATCCTGCCTCTCACCCACCACTTCGTTGAAGCAGCACAGCAGGCAGGTCATGCCTTCAAGGACGATCTAAACGACTATGACCGTGAAGGCGTTGGCTATAGCCAGATGTCCAGAATCGGTCGACGGCGCGGTTCCACTGCCCAGACGTATCTGGCCAACATTGAAAACAAGGACAACATCGAAGTCATCACCGAAGCGCTGGCGACGAAGTTGATCTTTGAGAGAAAGCGGTGTGTCGGCGTTGCCTATGACCAACGCTGTCTCT
>CAJXVF010000378.1 GCA_913060845.1 uncultured Alphaproteobacteria bacterium
TGTAGAGAGGTCTCGTGGGCTCGGAGATGTGTATAAGAGACAGGTCTCTGCAAAATCGGCAGCCACCCCCGCGATCATGTCACACCAAAGCGCATCGGTATCGTTATCTCCGTAGAGATCGCCGCGACGGGCCAAGTATCTGATCATCGCGCTGGACTGGCTTAGGTTCTGATCGTCCAATTCAAGCAGCGGCATTTGATCGAACGGCAACTTGCCAGTGGCGCGCAGAGCCGCCAGGGCTTCAGGGGTCTCGATCGCAATATTCTGGAAGTCTATTTTATTGGCGGCGAGCATCCATCTTGTTGTCTCAGCGCGTCCACGGCCCTTGAAGTAGTGCAACTTAGTCATTGAACGTATTCTTTCTAAATTCGGAAAAGCAACGCTGATCGCCGGCGCCGGAGAGCCGTCAGATGAAGCCAGTTACCGTCAGTACGACGTTGACGATGATATCCATACCGGCCCGCGTCCAATCCCCAACGGGATTGAAGCGCATTCCCAGTGCTGCCGTCAGGGCAGGTAGGATCAGGGCTAGACCCAACACTATGAATAGGCCGCGCCGCTCCAAGGGGGCGAGCATCCTGGCGTAGGCTGGGGGGAGCGCCGCCATAAGCACCCGTCCACCATCAAGCGGGGGCAGGGGAAGCATGTTAAACGCCGCCAAGAGGGCGTTCATGATCAGCGCATTCTCCATATTCTGCGCAAACCAGCGACCGGTCTCAGTCGGGAAAAGCGGCAAAAGATAGAGGGCAAGTGCAGCCGCCAAGCAAATCAGAATATTGGCTGCTGGTCCGGCTAACGCTACCAAGGCAACGCCCAATCTATAAGGCTTCAGCCGCGCAAAATTGACCGGTACTGGCTTCGCATAGCCAATGATAAACCCGGACCCCGATACGACGAGAAACCCCGGCAGCAAAATCGTGCCAACCGGGTCAATGTGTTTCAACGGATTGAGGGTGGTCCGCCCAAGCACATGAGCCGTATCGTCGCCGAGCCAACGGGCTGCATAGGCATGGGCTGCTTCGTGCAGTGTTACAGCCAACAGAATTGGCAACGCCCAAACGGATATAAGCAAGGCGATTTCTGAAATATCAGGCATTTGGCGCGGTCCTACAGGCGGGCGTCTGCTGTTCGTCATAGGGGGTATACGGGTGCGGCTCTCGCTTTGATAGCGGCGAGCGTGCGGCGCATAGCAAACGAGAAGGGGGTGACGGCGTCGCTGACTTGGCCAAGAATACCAGCCAAACTTAGATTAAGGAGACGACCCCATGCGATTTGGCGTTTTTTATGAACTGCAATTGCCTCGCCCTTGGAATGACGGTGATGAGCATCGGTTATTCAAAGATGCTGTGAGGCAGATCGTTTTGGCGGACGAACTCGGCTTCGATTATGCCTGGCAGGTAGAACATCACTTCCTTGACGAATACTCCCATTCCTCTGCACCTGAAGTTTTGCTGGCGGCGGCTGCCGGGCAAACGAAGACCATCCGTCTTGGCCATGGCATCAAGCAGGTGATTCCGAACTACAATCACCCCGCTCGCTCGGCAGAGACGATTGCAACGCTTGACCTGCTATCGGACGGGCGCGTTGACTTCGGCATTGGCGAAGGTGCTACACGGCTGGAGCTAGGCGCATTCGGCATTTCCGCCCGCACCAAGCGCGCCCATGCACTGGAGGCAGCAGAGCAGATTTGTAACATGATGACGTTGGAGCCGTATCCTGGCTTTGAGGGCGAAGGCTTCTCCATGCCTGCCCGGAACGTGCTGCCAAAGCCCTTGCAAACGCCGCATCCGCCACTTTGGATGGCCTGCACCAACCGGGACACGATCAAAGTCGCCGCGGAAAATGGCATCGGCGCGCTGGCGTTCTCATTCATTGATCCTGATGAAGCGAAGGCCTGGGCAGATATCTACTACGGCATCATCAAGTCGGATGCCTGTGTGCCGCTTGGGCGATCCGTCAACGCCAACATCGCCATGGTCTCAGCGTTCTCGATGCACGAGGACCGCGCCGAGGCAATCCGCAGGGGCAAGGACAATTTCGAGTTCTTCCGCTATTCCCAGCAAAAGCTGGTCGCTGAAGATTTTGTGCCGGGCCATTCCGACATGTGGGGTGATTTCATCAAAGCGAGAGGCGATGCCTCAGACCGGTTGATTGAGGCAGCCCAAGCGCGCGGCGAATACGATAGCCAGGGGATCGGGACGCCTGATGACATGGTCCGACATCTCACAAGCCTTCAGGCTTCTGGCGTCGATCAGGTGATTCTGATGCAGCAAGCTGGTCGCAACAGCCACGAAAACATCACTGATTCGATGAAGCTTTTTGCCGATAAGGTCATGCCGCAATTCAAAGCCGTAGTCGCTGAAAGAGAAGCGGCAAAGACGAAGGAACTGGCACCTTATATTGAAGCTGCACTGGCCCGGAAGCCAATGATGCAAGCGCCGTCCCGGGAAGATACACCGGTCGTGAAGGCGGCAGTCAGGGCGTCAAAGCCAGGCACTGCGCAACCTAGTCGGTAGGGCGCCATCATGACCGAAGATCAGGACGCCGCCGCGGAAATAGAAGCGCTGAAACTGGCTTTGCAAGATGACGCGCGCCCGGCTGCCATGGCAAAGCGTGTTCGTGATGGCAAAATGTCCGCTAGGTCGCGGATAGCGAAGTTGACGGACGCTAACAGCTTCCTGGAAACCGGCGGCCTCGCGAAGCCGCATCATGATAATCCTTGGAACGCTGGTCTCGAAGCGCCGGCTGATGGGGTTATTGTTGGCTCTGGGCTCGTGGATGATCGGCCAGTGAGCATCGTTGCCCATGATTTCACAGTACATGGCGGCTCGACTGGCATTGCTGGCAGTCTGAAGAATAACGCGGCGATCGAACGGGCCACCCAAGGTGGCATGCCGCTGATTATGATGCTTGAAGGCGGCGGGCATCGTATTCAAGATGGTCAAAACTCTCGTCACTTTGCCGCCGGAACCCGTGTCTTTCATCTGCTTGGCCAGAATTCAGGTTGGACGCCAATGGCAATGGCGATCTTGGGCCCAGGTTTCGCAGGGCCGACGAATTACGCCAGCATGGCTGACTTCGTGGTCATGGTGCGGGGCCAGTCTCAAATGGGCATGGCCGGGCCAGCGCTGGTGAAAGCTGGTATGGGCGAGGATTTGGATAAGGAAGCCCTTGGCGGCGCCGCTGTGCAAGCGGACAAGAACGGCTTGGCGGATTTAGCTGTCGCGGATGAAACCGAAGCCATTGAGGCGATGCAGCGGTTCCTTTCCTACTTGCCGTCGAATGCTAACGCGCCTCTGCCATTTGCAACGGTTGTCCCTCCATCACTTTCGCAAGATGCGCTATCGCAAACCGTGCCTGCCAATCCAAGAAAAGCCTATGATGTCCGCGATGTCATTGATGGATTGGTGGATGGCGGTAGCCGATTTGAACTGAAGCCAAACTATGCGGCGAACATCGTAACCACGTTCGCGCGCCTGGATGGTCGGCCTGTCGCTGTCGTCGCCAACCAGCCCAAGCGCCGCGCTGGCATGCTGGACGCGCGCGCTTCAGAGAAGGCGGCGCGGTTCGTTGCGCTCGCCGATGCTTTTGGCCTGCCGCTTATCACTTTGATCGACGTTCCTGGGTTCGCCATCGGCTCCCAGGCTGAGGCATCAGGCCTTGGGAAGCGCAGTGGGCGGTTGCTCTATGAAATGGCGCACGCGACTGTGGCCCGGATTTCGATCACGCTGCGCAAGGGCTACGGTGCAGGCTGTCTCTTATACACATCTGACGCTGCCGACGAATAGAGAGGTGTAGATCT
>CAJXVF010000379.1 GCA_913060845.1 uncultured Alphaproteobacteria bacterium
CTGGGCGCTGCCGGCACCGTCGGCATGCTCAACGATTATTTTGAACACATGGTTGGATGCATTTCAGACCAAGGCGGCATGCTCGATAAGTTTATTGGGGATGCCATTATGGCCGTCTTCGGCGTGCCTTTGCCCCATGAAGACGATCCTGATCGCGGCGTGCGCGCGGCCATCAATATGCAGAAAGCGCTGCAAACCTGGAGCCCGACGGACCCAGATGGCAACGAATTCCCGCTGCATATCGGCGTTGGCCTCAATACGGATACGGTCGTTGCGGGCAATATCGGCAGCAAGAAGCGCATGGACTACACGATCATCGGCGATGGCGTGAATTTGGCCGCGCGGCTTGAATCTGCTTGTAAGCAATACGGCGCGCAGATCCTGCTTTCAGAAATGACGGTCAATAAGCTGAAGGGCGCTTATCGGCTGCGCCAACTCGACTATGTCGTCGTGAAGGGCAAGACAGAACCTGTGTCGATCTATGAATGCATGGATCATCACACAGAAGAAACCTGCCCGAATTTAATGGATGTCATCGGCTTGTTTGCCGATGGCCTGCAACGGTATCGCGCCCAGGACTTTATCCGCGCCCGCGAACGGTTTCTTGACGTGCTGAAGGCGCGTGTCGATGACGTCCCTGCTGCGACATACATTGAGCGCTGCGATGTTCTGCTGAAAGAACCGCCGCCAGAGGATTGGGACGGCGTTTGGATTATGACAGAGAAATAGGCTGCCCATGACGCACCCGCACCCGATCAACAGCGGCAACGCCATGAAGCTCGGCATCATGGCGTTTAATTGTAGTGGTGGGTCAACGGTGACGACGGCACCTGAAGCCTGGCCAATGACCTGGGCCGATAACGTCAAGCTGGCCAAGCTAGCGGACGACGCCGGGTTCGAGGCATTGCTGCCGGTCGGTCGCTGGAAAGGCTATGGCGGGCCGTCAAACTTCAATAACTCCACGTTCGAAAGCTTCACTTGGGCTGCAGGCATCGCCGCTGTGACAGAGCGGATTGCCGTATGCGCCACGATCCACGCGCCCTTGGCGCATCCGGTGATGGCAGCCAAGCAAGCGGCGACGATTGATCATATTTCTGGCGGGCGCTTTGTCCTGAACGTCGTCTGCGGCTGGTTTCGTGAAGAGTTCGAAATGTTCGCTGCTGAGTGGCGGGACCATGACCGGCGCTATGAATACGCCGCTGAATGGTTGGCATTAGCTAGGAAAGCCTGGACAGAGACGGAACCGTTTGATTTCAACGGCGAGTTTTTTACCGGCAAGGCGATCTGGAGCGAGCCCAAGCCCCTGCAAGGCGGTGGGCTGCAGATTATGAACGCAGGGTCATCGCCTACCGGACAACGTTTTTCCGCCGAAAATTGCGACATGAACTTCGTCATGCTGCGCCAGAAAGACGAGGCCAGCGACCGTTCGCAGATCGCCGGATTGAAGACCATGGCCGTGAATGCTGGGCGCAAATCCCAGTGCTGGATCCACGGCTACGTCGTGTGCCGAGGAACCCAGGCGGAGGCTGACGCGTATCTTCACCGATATGTCGAAGACTTCGGTGATGACGAGGCTGTCGGCAATATGCTGTCGATCTTCGGCATGGAGTCAGAGACGCTTGAACCGGCAGTGATGGACGCATTCCGGTTTCATTTTAAGGCTGGCCATGGCGGATATCCGCTGGTCGGCACACCGGCGAAGATTGTAGATGATGTGGTGCGGCTGCGCGCCATGGGCGTTGATGGTATCTTGCTGTCCTGGCTGGATTATTTGGGAGAAGCCCAACAATGGGTCGACGAAGTGCTGCCGCTCATGGAAGCCGCTGGATTACGCTCGCCGCACTCGCCCTAGCCTTTGCGGCTGGGCCAGCACTGGCGAAAGAGAAACCCGCGCGCATTCTGTTTGGCGGTGTGAAATCTGGCAGCGAAGGCACTGCCAAACCTGTCGGCGGGTATGCCAAAGGCTGCATTGGTGGTGCTGTTCAGCTTCCAGCGGATGGACCTGGATATCAGGCCATGCGCCCAAGCCGGAACCGGGCTTGGGGTCATCCAATCCTGAAGACGTTCCTGGAAGACCTAGCGCAGACCATGCGAGACGAAGGCTTTGCTGGCGTTCTTGTGGGCGACATGTCTCAGCCGCGCGGGGGGCCAATGAAGACGGGCCATCGCAGTCATCAGAGCGGCCTGGATGCAGACCTTTGGTTCCGCGCCGCACCGGACTACCAGCTTTCCCGGGATGAGCGCCAGAAGTGGAGCGCCTATTCTGTCGTGGCGAAAGGCTGGCCACCCCAGGTAAATGAGAAGTTCGATGATCGTGTCGCTCGGTTGATCCAACTGGCCGCCTGGGATCACCGCACGGCGCGCGTGTTCGTTGCAGCTGTCATCAAGAAAGAGCTTTGCGAAATGGCGCCGCCGGGCAATCGCGCATGGCTTCGGAAAGTGCGGCCCTGGTATGGGCACAAGGACCATTTGCATGTCCGCCTGAAATGCCCCGTAGGTACAATCAGCTGCATTGACCAGAAACCGCCCCCGCCGGGTGACGGGTGCGGTAAAGCAATGGCGTTTTGGTTCAAGCCAGCACCTAAGCCGGTTAAACCTGTGAAGCCCAAAAAGCCGGTCAAGAAAAAGCCACGAAAGGAAGTGATGTTGTCTCAACTTCCTGACGCGTGCACGACGATCTTGAAAGCGCCAGCGGGTTAAGGCTCGCTGCGGTATCTGAACTCGCACAGAAGTGCAGAATGTGATCTAACAGCCGCTATCGTTTTGCCGATTAGAATTTTGGAACCGCCGCCGATGCGCCTCAGCCGCTATTTCATGCCGACCCTCAAAGAAACGCCTTCCGAGGCGCAGATCGTTTCACATCGTTTGATGTTGCGCGCCGGCATGGTGCGTCAGGCGACAGCCGGGATCTATTCCTGGTTGCCGCTCGGATTCAAAGTGTTGAAAAAGATCGAACAGATCGTGCGCGAGGAGCAAGACCGCGCTGGTGCCCATGAGCTGCTGATGCCGACCATTCAACCGGCGGATCTGTGGCGTGAATCTGGGCGATATGACGACTATGGCAAAGAGATGCTGCGTATCACCGATCGCCATGACCGGGACATGCTATTTGGCCCGACCAACGAAGAGCTGATCACCGATATCTTCCGGTTCTATGTGAAGAGCTACAAGGATGTTCCGCAGCTTCTCTATCATATCCAGTGGAAGTTCCGGGACGAGGTTCGCCCGCGCTTTGGCGTGATGCGCGGGCGTGAGTTCTTGATGAAGGACGCTTATTCGTTCGACATTGATTACGCGGCCTCGAAGCATTCCTACAACAAGATGTTCTTGGCTTACCTCCGCACGTTTGAGCGCATGGGCCTTAAAGCCATTCCAATGCGCGCTGATACTGGCCCCATCGGCGGCGATCTCAGCCATGAGTTCATCATTCTGGCTGAAACGGGCGAGAGCCAGGTATTCTGCGATAAGCAGTGGATGGAAATTGATCTCGCTAGCGACGATGTGGATTACGACAGCGATCTCGACCCGCGTGTCTCTGAGCTGACCAGCATCTATGCCGCCACGGATGAAATGCATGATGCGGCTGCATGCCCCGTTGGCGAGGCGGACCTGATTACTGCACGCGGGATTGAGGTTGGCCATATCTTCCATTTCGGCACCAAATATTCAGCAGCCATGAAAGCGGAAGTGCAAACACCCGATAGCGGCCAAGTGCCTGTGATGATGGGGTCTTATGGCACTGTCTCTTATACACATCTCCGAGCCCACGAGACCTCTCTACATCTCG
>CAJXVF010000380.1 GCA_913060845.1 uncultured Alphaproteobacteria bacterium
ATGATCACCCCGCCGGATGCGGTTCCCTCCCTCCTGCATCCAGGCAATAAAAGCACCCGCCCACTCCGCCCCTCCCTCGGAGTGGGCGGGTTTTTTGTTTCAAATTCCGGTCGACCGGCCCTTAGCTTTGCCTGTCCGAATGAACTTGCGCGAGTCAATTGACAGCATCCATAGCATGGCCGACATCGGCATCTATTCGAAGAACACCTGGCATGGCGTTCACACGATCATTGAGACGGGCAGCACTGGCAAAATCAAGTTAGAGGGTGTTCCAGCGCACGAACTGGATACATCAGGCTTCTATTTCGCTTGATCGGACGAAACGCACAATCTGGACGGCCAATCATCTTTAAAGTTATGCGCGTCTGGCGCTATACTGGCGGCGAATTGAAATCACGCCTCGGACTCACTGTGGAACCGCCATTGTCGAGTCCGACTAGCTGGGAGTAGCGCCATGAATATTATGTCCGCCAATCAACAAAAGGGCGCTAGTGCGCTGACGCCGTTTGAATATGAGGGCACGATCTCTGCCGGCCTTGCAAAATTCACATCTGAATTCAGCCTTGCCAGCACCCCGGAGCGGGTGGTTGAGCGGGCGAAGCTGCATATTCTGGATTGCTTCGGCATAGCGCTCGCGTCCACGACGTTCGATTTTGCCCAGCGGGCCGCTAACGCAATTCGTGGGCTTGGCGGCGAAGGCGAATACCCCGTGATCGGCTACGACATGGCTCTGCCTGTGCGCGATCAAGCATTGCTCAACGGCACGCTGATCCATGGCCTAGACTTTGACGACACGCACACCGACGGCGTCATCCATGCCTCCGCCAGCGCCATCGCGGCGTCATTGGCCCAGGGGCTGCGCTTCAATGCGACCGGTGCTGAAGTGATGGCGGCCTATATCCTTGGCGTTGAAACATCCGCCCGGATCGCTCAGGCGGCGAAGGGCGCGTTCCATGCGCGGGGATATCACCCAACGGGTCTCGTTGGCATATTTGGCGCGACGCTTTCTGCTGGGAAGCTGGCAGATCTCTCCGAAAAGCAGCTGCAGGATGCCCAAGGTGTGGCACTTTCCCAGTCCTCCGGCACGCTGGAATTCCTAAGCGATGGCGCTTGGACCAAGCGTATGCACCCAGGTTGGGCTGCGTCTTCCGCAATCACAGCAGTGGCGCTTGCCAAAGAAGGCTTCAAGGCGCCGAGTGAGACCTATGAGGGTCGATACGGCCTCTTCAATCTCTATCTCGGTGAAGGCCATGGCTCTGATCTTGGGATGTGCACGGCCGGCCTTGGCCAGGAATGGGAGTTGGAGAATGTTGGCTTCAAGCCTTATCCCGCCTGCCATTTCAATCATTCCTTCGCGGACGCCACCCTGGCGCTGATGTCCCAGGGCATGACCATGGACAATGTGGAGAGCGTCACGGCCTTCATTCACCCGACCCAAGCCGCCGTCGTTTGTGAGCCACTTGAGCAGAAGCGTCGCCCGCAGAACGCCTATGATGCCCAGTTCTCCATCCCCTATATCGTCGCCACGACGCTGAAACGCGGTCACTTCACACTGGATGAGCTAGACGCTGAAGCACTGAACGACACGGATGCGCTCCGGGTCGCCGCCAATGTTGATTGGCAGGAAGACCCGGATACAGCCTTCCCGCGTTACTATTCCGGCAAGCTGGAAGCCCGTTTGAAGGATGGCCGCACCATTGAACACCGTGAAGCCGTGAACCGTGGGTCTGATGCCAACCCGTTGAGCGCTGGCGATATCGAAAGCAAATATTGGTCAAACGCGACCCGCGCCGTCAGCCAACGGAAGGCGGAGCTGGTCTATGACAGCGTTATGACCATGGACACAGCTGAAGACGTTTGGGACCTCGCCCGTAATCTCTCTCTCGCCACCTAAGGGCGCTTTTTCATGTTTATGTCGTCTGCTGACTACCGGGAATCACTCCGGCAGCTAAACCCGCGCGTTTTCGTCAATGGCCAGCGGATTGAGAGCGTGGCGGATGAACCGCTGCTGGCGCCCGGCGTCAATGCGATCGGTGCCACCTATGACTTCGCGCTCGATCCCGAAAAGCGCGTTCTCATGCTGCCGGTGGAGGAGATGAGCGGTAAGGCGGTTAACCGTCTGCTGCATATAAACCGCACGCCGCAGGACCTTATGTACAAGCTAGAGGCGGTGCGGCTGATTTGCCAGGAGGTTGGCTGCGCCCAGCGTTACCTCACGCAGGATGCACTCAACGCTATCTGGCAAATGACATTCGCGATGCAGGCCGACATTGGCGGCGAGTCCCATGATCGCTTCAAGGCTTACCTTCAAGACGTCCAAGATCGGGATTTGACCCTCGGCGTCGCGATGACGGACGGGAAGGGCGATCGCTCGCTCCACCCCCACGCCCAACCAAACCCAGACGCTTATGTGCGCGTTGTCGAACGTCGAGCGGATGGGATTGTGCTTCGGGGAACGAAGGCCATCGTTACCGGCGCGCCATACATGCACGAATTCCTGGTGATGCCCTGCCGCACCATGCAGGAAGCAGACAAGGACTATGCCGTCTGCTGCGCCGTGCCATTAGATGCTGAAGGCCTAACCATCGCCGCGCGCCCTGCGGGCCGCCCCGGTGAAAGTGCAGCCAAATTCACTGCGCGCTACGGCCAATCTACCGGCGTGTTGATGTTCGATGATGTGTTCGTGCCATGGGACAAAGTGTTCCTCGATGGTGAGTTCGAGCATTCCGGCCCACTTGTTACAGCCTATGCAACGCACCATCGCCATTCCTGCATCGCGGCCCGCGCTGGGTTCGGGGACCTACTGATCGGCGCTGGCGTATTGATGGCGGAAGCTAATGGCGTTCCGGCAGAGAAATTCAGCCATATCCGCAATAGCTTGGTGGAGCTTATCAAGATCGTCGAAGGCTTCTACGCATGCGGCGTCGCCTCATCCGTTTACGGTAAAGTGGATGCGTCTGGCGTGGCGCAGCCGGATGATGTGTTCGCCAATGTCGGCAAGCTGCTCATGTCGACGCAAATCTATGACATGCATAAGCTTGCCCATGAGGTCTCCGGCGGCCTGATCGTCACGCTGCCGGGGCCGGATGAGGATCACAACCCTGAAACTGGCGCCGATCTGGCAAAGGCGTTGACGGCAAACCCAGCCATCCCCTACGCCCGCCGCATGGATGTCGCGCGCTTGCTGGAGGACCTGACGGCGTCTGGCCAGGCCGGATGGTATTCCGTCATCAGCTTGCACGGCGGGGGCAGTCCGGAAGCCATGAAGCGCGAAATTTGGCGGAATTATCCGATTAATGACCGCAAAGAACTGGTTGATCGCTTGTTGGACCGCGGCGTCCTAGCCGACGAATCTGGTGATGCCTCGCGCAACAAGCAGCCAGGTCGCTGTTGTGTCGAAGGCTGCAAAACGCCGGAAGAGGTTGCAAAGCCTGCAGGATTAATCCCGACGAAGGAATGATCAGGCGATATCGCCTGATTGCAGCCGGCGAACGCCCGCTTTCTCCATAGACGCCCATGCAGCGGCGACAGACCCGTTCAAGTCTATTCCGCGGCAAGCATCTTCGATGACGGACACCTTGAGCGCGGCTGCTCGCGCATCAATTGCCGACCAGCTAACGCAGAAATCTGTGGCGAGCCCGCAGACATATACATCTGTCAGGCCGCGCTCGAGAAGGTAGCCAGTGAGGCCGGTCTTGGTCTTTTTGTCCGCCGCAACGAAGGTCGAGTAACTATCGACAGCGCTATGGTAGCCCTGTCTCTTATACACATCTGACGCTGCCG
>CAJXVF010000381.1 GCA_913060845.1 uncultured Alphaproteobacteria bacterium
GGTCTCGTGGGCTCGGAGATGTGTATAAGAGCCAGTCAGCTACCTCTATGCGTTCAATGATCTACTGACGAACAAGGAAGCCAATGACACGGCGTCTGACTTCGCCCGCAATAAAATCCGCGCCACGGTCAAGGATCAGAAAACGGCGGAATTGCTTTGCCCGAATAATCACCCCATCGGCACCAAGCGCCTCATCTTGGATACGGACTATTACGAGACCTACAATCTGGATCACGTTGATCTAGTTGACGTGCGCAGCGCGCCGATTGAGGGCCTGACGGAGAATGGCCTTAAAACGACGGATGCTGAATATGAACTCGACATGATCGTGTTCGCGACAGGGTTCGACGCCATGACAGGCGCCATGAAAGAGATCGATATCCAAACCGATGCCGGCGCCAAGATCGGCGCGAAATGGGAAGATGGCCCGCGCACATATCTCGGCATCATGATGGCGGACTTCCCGAACCTGTTCATGATTACGGGCCCACAGAGCCCCGGCGTTAAAAGCCAAATGATCCTTTCCTGCGAACAGCATGTGGATTGGATTGCAGATTGCCTGGAGCATTTGCGCGGCAGCGGCCAATCCAAGATCGTGCCGGAATCAAAAGCAGAGGATGATTGGGTCGCCCATAACAACGCGGTTGCGGACGCAACGCTCTATCCGTTAGCGAATTCCTGGTACATGGGTGCCAATATACCCGGCAAGCCACGCATCTTCATGCCATATGTGGGCGGTGTTGAAGCTTACAAGAAACGCTGCGACGCGGTCGCGGCGGCCGGATATGAAGGTTTTCAAATAAGTCCATGACAGAGAATATGTAGCGCCTGACTTTCGCCGAAGAAATTATGCTCCTCCTCTTGGATGACGAGGAGGGGGAAATGGCGTCCGTTGATGCATGGATGTTGAAGTGCATTTTGGCAGGCGCTGTGCTGATGGACTTAGCCTTGCGCGATAGGATCGATACAGACCTGGAGCATCTCTTCATCATCGACGAGACTCCAACCGGCGATACATCGCTTGATACAACGCTTTCGATCTTGGCCGGCTCCAAGAATGAGGACCGCAGGAGCGCCAAATCTTGGATTGAGCAGATCGCCAGCGGCAGCGAGAACTTCGCGCTGGTGGCGCTGAAACGCTTAGTCACGCGCGGCATTCTGGTCGAGCAGGAAAACCGTTTCCTGTGGCGGCTGCAATCCCGCACATACCCAATGATTGATGGTGAGGCAGAACGTGAAGTGCGCGCCCGCATCCAGGCAATTCTGTTCAGCGATGAAGTGCCTAATCCGCACGATATCGTCATCATTAATCTAGCGGATGCGTGCGGCCTCTTCGGCGCGATCCTGGGTGATCATGACAGCGAGCAGGTCCGCGAACGGATTGAACACATTCGCCATATGGACCTGATCGGCCAAGCCATGACCAACGCCATCCGCGAAATCCAGGGTGCCGTCGCCCTTTCAGGCTATCGCGCGCCGGTAGTCTAGCGCGATCCGTTTCAGTCCGGATACCAGCAGAAATCGATCATCATGCAGCCGTCTTTTGTGCTGACAGGGCCATGCATGACGCCAGGCTTCCGCGCTGCATAATCGCCGACCCGAACGACCTTTTCGCCGTCCGTCCCGTCATGGACAGTCATCTCACCCTCGAGAATATAGATCTCTTCCCAGCAATCATGGGCATGGGCTTCTGGCGTTACAGCACCCGGCGCCATACGGAGCAAGCGTGTCCGCCTGCCCCGTTTTGCCGTGGTGTCTAGATCGCTCGAGAGCACCTTGATCGTGATGCCAAGGTTGCCGTCGCCGCGTTCTTCGAACCCAACGCCGTCATTCACAGTATGGAAAAACTGGTTCTTCAGCTCATTCATAACAAGATGCCGCCTTTCCTATGCGTCGAGTGCTTTGCGCTGCAAGCGGCGACGGTGCAGGACAGGCTCGGTGTAGCCGGATGGCTGCTGGCGGCCTTCAATAACGAGCTCGCATGCGGCCTCAAAGGCAGGGCCAGTGAAGCTTGGTGCCATGTTTTGATACTCAGGATCACCTGCATTCTGGCGATCGACTACAGCAGCCATGCGTTTCATGGTCTCCATCACCTGGTCGTTCGTGCAAATGCCGTGGTGCAGCCAATTGGCGATATGCTGGCTGGAAATACGGCAAGTCGCGCGATCTTCCATCAGGCCGATATCATTAATGTCTGGCACCTTGGAGCAGCCAACGCCTGCATCCACCCAACGCACCACATAACCCAAAATGCCTTGAGCGTTGTTGTCCAGCTCATCTTTGATTTCCGCTTCGGACCAGTTCGGGCGGTCCGCGACGGGGATTGTCAGCATGTCGTCCAGGCTGCCCATGGGGCGGCTGGCGAGCGTCGCCTGCAATGCGGGCACATCCACATGATGATAGTGCGTTGCATGCAAGGTCGCGGCGGTTGGGGATGGCACCCAGGCAGTGTTGGCACCTGCTTTCGGATGGCCAATCTTCTGGTCCAGCATAGCTGCCATCATATCGGGCATAGCCCACATGCCTTTGCCGATCTGCGCGCGGCCCGGCAGGCCTGAGGCGATACCGATATCAACATTGCGATCTTCGTATGCAGCAATCCAAGCCGTGCCTTTCATGTCCGCCTTGCGGATCATCGGGCCAGCTTCCATGGATGTGTGCATCTCGTCGCCGGTGCGATCCAAGAAGCCGGTGTTGATGAATGCGAGGCGGCTTTTTACGGCGCGAATGCACTCGCTCAAATTGGCAGAGGTGCGGCGCTCCTCATCCATAATGCCGATCTTGATGCGGTTCCGCTGCATGCCAAGCGCATCTTCGACATGGCAGAAAATGCTGTCGGCGAACGCGACTTCTACAGGTCCATGCATCTTCGGCTTCACAACATACATAGAGCCTTCACGGCTGTTCTTAAGGCCTTGTGCGCCCTTTCCATCCTGCAGCGCGATCAAGCCCGTGATCATAGCGTCGAGCATGCCTTCGGGCGCTTCATTGCCATCTTTGTCGATGACAGCCGGGTTGGTCATCAGGTGGCCAACATTACGGATCAGCATCAACGACCGGCCTGCCAAAGTTACCGCAGAGCCATCGGGTGCTGTGTAATCGCGGTCTGGGTTCAGGCGGCGGGTCATGGTCTTGCCGCCCTTATCGAAAGAATCTTCAAGGTCCCCGCGCAGCAGGCCAAGCCAGTTGCGGTAAGCGGCAACTTTGTCCTCGGCATCGACGGCGGCGATAGAGTCTTCGAGGTCCATGATGGTGGTGACAGCGGACTCTAGAATAACGTCCGCAACGCCTGCAGCATCGGTTGAGCCAATGGCGTGGCTACGGTCAATTACGATTTCAGCGTGGAGGCGATTGTTCTTCACCAGCACCGCAGACGGTGCACCCGCATCACCACGATATCCCGCAAACTGCGCCGGATCAGCCAAGCCTGTGTCGCCGTTATTGGTGCTAACGATCAGCACGCCATTCTGAACCGCATAGCCGGTCGCATCACTGTGACTGCCGCTGGCAAGCGGTGCGGCTTGATCCAGGAACGTCCGCGCCCATGCGATAACTTTGGCTCCGCGCGCAGGGTTGTAGCCGCCAGCGCGCGTGGCACCGTCATCTTCAGATATCGCGTCAGTGCCATAAAGTGCATCGTACAAGCTGCCCCAGCGCGCGTTGGCTGCGTTCAGAGCATAGCGAGCATTCATCACAGGCACGACGAGCTGCGGACCGGCGAGGGTCGCGATTTCAGCACTGTCTCTTATACACATCTCCGAGCCCACGAGACCTC
>CAJXVF010000382.1 GCA_913060845.1 uncultured Alphaproteobacteria bacterium
GATCTACACCTCTCTATTCGTCGGCAGCGTCAGATGTGTATAAGAGACAGGATCTCGGCAGCGTCCTTCCAGGAAACGACTCGGGTACTGACGGATGCGTCAACGGCTGGGAAGATCGATACGCTAAATGGCTTGAAAGAGAATGTTATCGTTGGCCGCTTGATCCCTGCGGGTACCGGTAGCGTGATGAATCGCGTGCGGCGCATCGCTGCCGAGCGCGACCGTCAGCTCTCTGCTGAGCGGGCTGCAAAGCACGCACAGCCTGCCTTACCTAGCCCCGACGCGCTTGAGCCGGAGGCTGCGGCAGAATAACTTTCGGATCAGAGAGAGAACATGGGCTTTCGCACTAATAAAGCGTCCTCTGCCTGTTGACGCGAAGCCCGTGCCTCTCTATGTTCCGCGAACTCTTGCCGGGGCTGGCTGTAGGTGCCCGGGCAGTTAGCGAGCCCTAACCGATTCGCTTATTTGCCTAAGTGCCTAGACGCAGTTTCGATAACATTCGCACTTCTCGCGGATGCCCCAAGAGGTCTGGCAATGTCGGGAGCGGCCGCTACTTCGGTCGCTCATCGTTTTTGGAAGACCGCCTTGGTTTATCGGAATTTGCTATCGCCAGACGCCCAGCTTCAAGAGTGGGCGTTTTTTGTTGAGACGTGACTGAGAATGGAGATCGGCCTGATGCCGACTATTAACCAGTTAATCCGCAAGCCGCGGAAATCGCCTCCGAACCGGAACAAAGTTCCGGCTCTGGAAGCATGCCCGCAGAAGCGCGGCGTTTGCACGCGCGTCTACACGACGACGCCGAAGAAGCCGAACTCCGCGCTGCGTAAAGTCGCGCGCGTCCGGCTGACAAACGGCTTCGAAGTAACCAGCTATATCCCTGGCGAAGGGCATAATCTGCAGGAGCACTCAGTCGTGCTTATCCGCGGCGGCCGCGTCAAAGATTTGCCGGGTGTCCGTTACCATATCCTCCGTGGCGTTTTGGATACGCAAGGCGTCGCAAGTCGTCGCCAGCGTCGTTCCAAATACGGCGCCAAACGGCCGAAGTGATCGGGAGTTAGATCGAAATGTCTCGTCGTCGCGCCGCTGTTAAGCGCCCAGTTACGCCGGATCCCAAGTATGGTGATACGGTTCTCAGCAAGTTCGTTGCCTGCATGATGATGCACGGAAAGCGTGCTGTTGCTGAAAAGATTGTCTATGACGCTTTGGCGAAGGCTGAAGGCCGCGCTGGCGTTGAGGCCATTGAAGCCTTCCGCACTGCATTAGAGAATATCTCGCCTGCGGTGGAAGTTCGGTCTCGCCGGGTTGGTGGTGCCACTTACCAGGTGCCAATGGAGGTTCGTACAGAGCGCTCTCAGGCCTTGGCTATTCGTTGGCTGATCGCCGCCGCGCGTTCGCGTTCGGAAAAGACCATGACGGACCGCCTCTCTAATGAGGTTTTGGACGCCATGAACGGACGCGGTGCTGCCGTTAAAAAGCGGGAAGACACTCACCGGATGGCTGAAGCCAACCGCGCCTTCTCTCACTATCGCTGGTAGTCACCAGGTTTTGTTGCTTCGGCACTTGCCGGACAGGAGCTTTCTATGGCCCGTGAACATACATTAGATCTGTACCGAAATATCGGGATCATGGCGCACATCGACGCCGGTAAAACCACGACCACCGAGCGGATTCTGTATTACACAGGCCGCAGCCATAAAATCGGCGAAGTGCATGATGGCGCTGCGACGATGGATTGGATGGAGCAAGAGCAAGAGCGCGGCATTACGATCACGTCCGCTGCTACGACATGCTTTTGGGCTGATCATCGCATCAACATCATCGACACTCCTGGCCACGTTGACTTCACAATTGAAGTAGAGCGGTCCCTGCGTGTGCTCGACGGTGCCGTTGCAGTGTTCGATTCAGTTGCCGGTGTAGAGCCGCAGTCTGAAACCGTATGGCGCCAAGCTGATAAGTACGGCGTGCCGCGGATGTGTTTCGTCAACAAGATGGACCGCACTGGCGCTGACTTCTTCCGTTGCGTCGATATGATGGAAGATCGTCTTGGCGCACGTGCACTGGTTTTGCAGCTTCCGATTGGCTCTGAAGCTGAATACGAAGGCGTTATTGACCTTGTTCGCATGAAGGAGATCGTTTGGAAGAACGAAGACCTCGGTGCTGAATTTGAATATCGCGACATTCGTGAAAGCTTGGCTGAGCAAGCCGCGGAATACCGTGAGAAGCTGGTCGAAACAGCCGTCGAAATGAACGACACTGCGATGGAAGCGTATCTTGAGGGCGTTGAGCCTGATGAGGCTACGTTGAAGGCTTGCATCCGTGCAGGCACTTTGGATGCGAGCGTCGGTTTCGTGCCCGTGCTAAATGGCACAGCCTTTAAGAACAAAGGCGTTCAGCCGCTGCTCGACGCGGTCATCGATTACATGCCTTCCCCTCTGGATGTTCCTGCTATTAAGGGCGTCGCCGTCGGCTCAGACGAGCCAATGGTTCGCAAGTCAAGTGATGATGAGCCTTTCTCTGCGCTCGCATTCAAGATCATGACCGATCCGTTTGTTGGCAGCTTGACGTTCGTTCGTATTTATTCCGGTGTGCTTGAAAATGGGCAGTCCGTTCTGAATTCAGTTAAAGATAATCGCGAGCGTGTTGGTCGTATGTTGGCTATGCATGCAAATAGCCGTGAAGATGTGAAAGAGGCGCGTGCCGGTGATATTGTCGCGCTTGCTGGCCTTAAGAACACAACGACCGGTGACACGCTTTGCGACACGATCAAGCCCGTTATCCTTGAGCGTATGGAATTCCCGGACCCCGTTATCGAAGTTGCGGTAGAGCCGAAGTCCAAAGCTGACCAGGAGAAGATGGGCGTTGCGCTCTCTCGCTTGGCGCAGGAAGACCCCTCGTTCCGCGTATCAACCGATCATGAAAGCGGTCAAACGATCATTAAGGGTATGGGTGAATTGCACCTGGATATTCTTGTTGATCGCATGCGCCGCGAGTTCGGCGTTGAAGCTGATGTCGGTGCACCGCAGGTTGCATATCGTGAAACGATTACGCGTCGCGCTGAAATTGATTACACCCACAAGAAGCAAACGGGTGGTTCTGGCCAATACGCTCGGATCAAGCTGGTGTTTGAGCCGCAGGAAGATAAGTCACTCGGTAATACGTTTGATTCCACGATAGTCGGCGGTTCGGTGCCTAAGGAATACATCCCTGGCGTTGAAAAAGGCCTCAAGTCAGCCATGGAAAGCGGCATTATCGTCGGCTTCCCGGTGATTGATGTGAAAGTCACGTTGATTGATGGCGCTTACCACGATGTTGATTCTAGTGTGATGGCATTTGAGATTGCCGCTCGCTCAGCCTTCCGTGAGGGCATGGAGCAATCTGGGCCTGCGCTGCTTGAGCCGATCATGAAGGTCGAAGTGGTTACGCCGGAAGATTATATGGGCGATGTCATTGGGGACTTGAATAGTCGCCGTGGACAGGTTAGTGGAATGGACAGCCGCGGCAATGCGAGTGTCATTGATGCGATGGTTCCACTTGCCAACATGTTCGGTTACGTCAATACCTTGCGCTCCATGAGCCAAGGTCGGGCGCAATATTCCATGCAATTCGATCACTATGAGCAGGTGCCTCAAGCTGTAGCGGACGAAGTCCGCTCCAAGATGGCCTGAGGCAACTGACCTAACCCGATTCGGCCCGCGCTTGGCGCAGGTCACCTATAGACCTGTCTCTTATACACATCTCCGAGCCCACGAGACCTCTCTACATC
>CAJXVF010000383.1 GCA_913060845.1 uncultured Alphaproteobacteria bacterium
CCTCTCTATTCGTCGGCAGCGTCAGATGTGTATAAGAGACAGATCCTCGGATGCGGGCTCCCGCAGCACATTTGCGGGCTCGTCCAGCATTAGTCAGCCGCCGCCAGTTCCTGGCGCACTTCATCCAGAATCCGCTTAGCCTCGCCACCTTGGAGCTTCTGGATGTCATCCTGGTACTTCAGCAACACGCCAAGCGTGTTTGAAACGGTATCAGCATCAAGGGCGATGGCGTTCAATTGCATTAGCGCGTTCGCCCAATCGATGGTTTCAGCGACACCCGGCTGCTTGAATAGATCCATGGCGCGCAGGCGGTGCACGAATGTCACGATCTGGCGGGATAGGTCTTCGTTTGCATCAGGCGCTTTCAGCGCCAGGATTTGCAGTTCGCGGGCGGCGGTTGGGAAATCTACCCAATGGTAGAAACAGCGGCGCTTCAGCGCGTCGTGGATTTCACGGGTGCGGTTGGACGTAATGATAACCAGCGGCGGTGCGGCGGCCTTTATCGGGCCGATCTCCGGCACTGTCACCTGGAATTCAGACAAGGCCTCCAGCAGGAAGGCTTCAAACGGCTCATCAGCGCGATCAAGTTCATCGATCAGTAGGACTGGCGGGCCTTCGGGGTGAGGGCGCATGGCTTGTAGAATTGGGCGCTCGATCAGGAAGCGTTCGTTGAAGATGTCGCCGCCAAGTGCATCGCGATCTGTGGCACCAGCCGCTTCGGCCACGCGAATTTCGATCATTTGGCGCTGATAGTTCCACTCATACACAGCGGATGCGATATCGAGGCCTTCATAGCATTGGAGGCGGATTAACCGGCGGCCAAGCGTATCCGAAAGCACTTTGGCGATTTCGGTTTTACCGACACCAGCCTCGCCTTCCAAAAACAATGGTCGGCCAAGTTTGAGCGACAGATAAAGCGCTGTCGCCAGGCTGTCATCTGAGACATAGCGGCCGCTGGCCAGCAGCGCACGTACATCGTCCACGCCATTCAGCGCATCCATCTGCATAATTGAATTCCCCCCGGAACAGACGCTATTCGCCGCCTGTTACTTACGCCGCCATCCGCCGCTTGACGCTTGGAAATAGGCACCGCCCGGGAGCGAATCAATGATGCGCTGTGCAGTTAATGCGGCGACTTCCTCGACGCGCACATTATTCCGCTTGGCGAGCTTGATATATTCAGCGCGCCTGGCCGAATTCACATCTGCCACAAGTTTGGACACTTCGCCGGATGGGCTGGTGACGGGGGCTACGTAGCCGGACAAAGTCTCGCCAACCAAGCCGCCAGAGCGTGCTGATTGCAAATCAATGGCGACAGCCGGGCTCGGCGATGAAAAAGCCAGGGCCGCTGCCAGGAACACTGCGGCCAGGGCCACAAAAGAAAACCGCATGCGGAGCATTAGAATATCTCCTTATTCTCGCGAATTATGTCATCGATCTCGCGCTCGACCTTAACCCGGACCTCACGCTCAATCTTGACATTCAGATTGATGACGATTGGCTTATCCGGGGCTGATAATTTCACTGTGGGTTCACAGCCCGAGACGGCCAAGATCGCCAGTCCCACAAACAAAAGCGCGCTTCGGTGCATCGCGTTCGCTCCTGGGACCAAGTTTTTGAGGCTATGATTATCATTGCTCATGGCAGGAATATGGCTTTTCAGCGCCGAAATAGCCAGTTTCGTCATTAGATGCAGAATTTTATGGCGTTTGGGGCCACAACGCATACCGAAACACGCCCAAATGCGGGGCGTAAGCCCGCCATCTGTCCAAACCGATATCATCTGCGAAGCGCGCAGCAGGTGCCACGGCCTCAATTTGCGCTTCACAATCAGGATCGATGGTGAGGCCAGCGGCCGCCAAGACTTTAGCCGCAGCCGCCTCTGGCGCATGGATGAGTTCACTATCTGTCACAGTGATCGGTGCATGTGGCAGGACGCCGTCCCAGAAGGCGCTGAGCGTTTCCGTTGTTCTGAACAGGCGGCCCAAGCCTTCTGCTGAATAGCTGTAGGCGGCGCTGGCACCCTCATGCCGCATAAAGCCTGATAGCGCATAGGCCATGGGCGAGCGGCGCAATTCTGCGATTACCGCACCGGGTGCCAATGCAGCCGCTGCACCTGCTTGAAGGAACGCAGCGGGAGCGCTCATGACATAGACTTTCGCCTCACCATAATCCGCCATGAGGTCCGCGAACATTGCATCAGATGCCGCCTGCCAAACTTCTGCTGATGCGCCGGCGACACATTCTGGGAACGCGTCTGAGGATCCAGAACGCTCCTTCAGGCCGACTACGGCTTCTGCCAGCGGGCCAATATCTGTCGCCAACACAGCATCCGGATGGCTGGCGACAACGTCCGCCAAAAATGCCTGGCCAGAACCCGGGGCACCCGTGAGCAAGATGAGCCGTGCGCGGGGCTGAAAGTCCGGCCAACTGACTTTGCTGAACGCATTCATCAGACGATTGGCAAGGGCAGCCCGGCCTGCGGCGTCATCTTGGGCGCTATGGGCTTGGTTCGCGGATTCGAAAAATGCGAATGCGCGCGCGGGATCACCAGCTAGGTGGGCCAAACGTCCGCCTGCGAATCCTAAGCGCGCCTTATCATTGGCTGGCGTTTCTGAACGCGAGATAGCGCGCGTGATACCGTCAAGCATGGTCGAATGATCTTCGCCAGACTTCGCCATGCCTGCCAGCAAGCTGAATGCTGCGGAATTATCGGGGACGACGTCCAACAACCGTTCCGCCGCTGCCCGCGCTAGCACGGGCAGGCTCATGCGGTCGTAAACGAATGCGAGTGGTTGCAGGATGGAAGCATTATTCGGCGCCAATGACGCTGCGGCCTCAAGCTCCCGCCGTGCGCCTGGATAGTCCATTTGCTGCGCGCGCAATATCCCGAGCCGCCGACGAAGCGCCGGGGCGTTCGGTGCAGTCAGGATGGCGGAGGACAGCAGCATATCCGCTTGCCCATGACGCCCAGCTTTAATCAGCCCCTCCGCTTCCGCGATGGCCGTTTGGATGGAATTCTCACTCATGGTCGTCACCATACCTACGGATTTCAGGAATGCGAATGGACAAACGGATTAGCCACAAAATTAGGCACCATTCCGCCCTTTGGTCCATTGCGATAGGCTCTGATCATGGCAGGATCGTGGAGCGCGTATGATCAGAATTGGTATTGATGTCGGCGGCACGTTTACGGACCTGACCCTGCTGCAGGGCGCGGGTGCGGTGCATCACAAAACACCTTCAACACCCGCTGATCCGTCTGAAGCGATTGAGACGGGTCTGCGCGAACTGCTTGCGCTAGCGGACGTGGGGCCGAGTCAGGTGGATTGGATTGGCCATGGGGCTACGGTCGCAACCAATATGGCGATTGAGCGGAAGGGCGCGCGCACTGGCCTTATCACGACCCAAGGCTTTCGTGATGTGTTGGAGATCGCCCGTCAGACCAGGCCTAACCTATACGATTACCGCGAAACCCGCCCACTGCCGCTCGCCCCGCGCCGTCGCCGGTTTGACGTGCCGGAGCGGTTAGACCAAACGGGTGCGGTGCTGACGCCGCTTGATGAGCTTTCTGTGACTGCTGCTGGCATTACGCTTGCGGCTGATGGCGTAGAAGCCGTCGCGATTGTCTTCCTGCATAGCTATCGGAATGCGGCCCATGAAAAGCGGGCGGCGGAGATCTTGCGGGGATTGCTGCCGGATACGTACATAACCCTGTCTCTTATACACATCTGACGCTGCCGACGAATAGAGAGGTG
>CAJXVF010000384.1 GCA_913060845.1 uncultured Alphaproteobacteria bacterium
TCTCTATTCGTCGGCAGCGTCAGATGTGTATAAGAGACAGCTACGAAGAGAGGTACGACAAGCGGAGAAGGAAAAAATCGATCTTCTCGGAGTTTTTCGATTGATCGTGAGGTGGCCAGTCTTTGTTAAGATTGGCCACTTTTTTTGTTGGATACTGACTTGATTGGTAAACCTCCGCCGAGGGCCGTCTGGCTGCTGGGCTGTGAGATCGTTTATCGAGTGTCCTTATGGACGCACACGAAGACACCCCCCGCATTCAAGTTTTGTCGGTCTCTGATACTGGCCGTCGCCGCCGTTGGTCAGATGACGAAAAGATCCGTATCGTTGAGGAAAGCTTTGGCGCCGGCGTGACATTGGCTGAGGTTGCACGACGCCATGATGTTTCGCGGTCTCAGCTTTACGATTGGCGTTATCGCCATAAGAACGGATTGCTTGGTTCTGGCCCGCAATTTTTGCGTGTTATGAAGATCGAAGATGCTTCTGATGGCTCTGGCACTGCGCCAGCGCCACAAGCTCCTGTCATGACCATTGACCTCGGCCCGCGGTGTCGTGTGGCGATTCCGTCAGGTTTTGACATGGAAGCTGCTGCGCATCTGCTCAACGGCTTGATGGTGCGGTCATGATCGCGTTTCCGGCTGGAACGAAGGTGTGGATTGCAGGTGGTGTGACGGATATGCGCCGAGGCATGAATACTTTAGCGCTGACAGTGCAACAGGGGCTTGGGCGTGATCCGCATGCGGGCGAGATCTTTTGCTTTCGCGGCCGCAAAGGTGACCTGGTGAAGCTGCTCTGGCATGACGGGGTGGGCATGTCGTTATATTTGAAGCGTCTTGAGGCGGGGAAGTTCATCTGGCCGGTGAGCCAAGACGGGACGGCGGTTGCGATATCTGCGGCGCAGTTGGGCTATCTTCTCGAGGGGATCGATTGGCGCAATCCACGCTGGACGCAAAGGCCCAAAGCGGCTGGATAATTCGTTCTGAAGTGCCTGTTTTTATTGGCGTTTAACGGCTTCTGTGGTAAATATTTGCCATGTCACACGCCGCTTCCGAAATTGCCAGATTAAGCGCTGCACTTGCCGCGCAGACCGCCCGAGCGCAGGCTGCGGAAGCCGAATTGGCGCAGGCCCGCGCGCTGGCCTCCTGCACGGACGCAATGATCCAAGAATTGAAGCTGGAGATCGCCAAGCTTCGGCGCGACAAATACGGCACCTCCTCCGAGCGTCGCGCGCGGCTGATTGATCAGCTGGAATTGCAGCTTGAGGAATTGGAAGCGGCCGCAACGGAGGATGCGCTGGCGGCTGAACAGGCTGCGGACAAGACCAGCACCGTGCGTGCCTTCACGCGACGCAAGCCCGTGCGCAAACCCTTTCCCGACCATCTACCGCGCGAGCGTGTCGTGGTAGAGGCCCCGACCAGCTGCACCTGCTGTGGTTCAGACCGCATCGTTAAAATGGGCGAGGATATTACGGAGACACTGGAGGTCATCCCACGCCAGTGGAAGGTGATCCAGACGGTCCGCGAGAAGTTCACTTGCCGAGCTTGCGAGAAGATCAGCCAACCGCCGGCCCCGTTCCACGCCATTCCACGCGGTTGGGCAGGGCCGCAACTGATCGCGATGATCGCCTTCGACAAGTATGGACAACACCAACCGTTGAACCGGCAATCCGGGCGAATTGCACGTGAGGGGATTGATCTGAGCCTGTCCACCTTGGCTGATCTGATCGGTCATGCTTGTGTGGCGCTGACCCCCATTCATGCGTTGATCGCGCGCCATGTGTTGGACGCTGGCCGCTTGCACGGTGACGATACCACCGTGCCGCTTCTGGCGCGTGGCGGCACAAGGACAGCGCGACTGTGGACCTATGTGCGCGATGATCGACCGTGGGATGGGGATGCGCCACCCGCCGCCCTCTTCCACTTCTCAACAGATCGCCGGAAAGAACACCCAACACGGCATCTGGCCGAATGGCACGGTGTTCTTCAGTCGGACGTTTATGGCGGCTACAATGATCTGTATCTCGCAGATCGTAGTCCGGGTCCGGTCCGTAGTGCGCTGTGTTGGAGCCACGCAAGACGCAAGTTCTTTGAACTGGCCGACATCAAGGCCATAGCCCGCAAGGGCAAAAAGGTAGCACAAGAGATCTCGCCCATCGCGCTGGACGCTGTGACGCGGATCGATGCGATCTTTGCTGTCGAGCGTGACATCACCGGCCTGTCAGATGCAGCGCGTCATGAAGCCCGGCAGCAGTGGGTAGCGCCGATGGTCAATGATCTGCATGATTGGATGCTGGCCGAGCGGGCCCGGATGTCAAAGCACAACCCTGTTGCCAAGGCGATCAACTACATGCTCGAGGGGACAGGTCGCTGGGAGGCCTTCACCGCATTCCTTGATGACGGATGCCTCTGCCTAACGAACAATGCCGCCGAACGCGCGCTCAGAGGGATCGCATTGGGTAGAAAGTCATGGCTTTTTGCAGGGTCTGAACGCGGTGGCGACAGGGCAGCCTTCATGTATACACTTATCGTCACGGCAAAGATGAACGACATCGACCCGCAGGCATGGATGGCAGACGTCTTGGCGCGACTGCCCGATATGCCTGTGTCACGCCTACCAGAACTGTTACCCTGGAATTGGAAGGCCGCCATGGAATTGAAGAGGATTGCTGCATGACACTGGTCGCGCGCCTCAAGGTCACATTGTCCGATGTCGAGCCTCAGGTGCTTCGGCGCTTTGATGTGGCCCTCAAGATCAAGCTGAACCGCCTGCATGATGTGATCCAGGCTGCCATGGGATGGACCGACAGTCACCTGTATGAGTTCAGGGCCGGCGGCAGCGGCTGGGGCGTGCCAGATCCAGATGGCTTTTACGATGGCCCGATGCCCGCCAGCAAAACCAGCCTGCTTGACGTGATCGAAGATGTTGGCACCAAGACCATCCATTACATCTATGACTTTGGCGACAACTGGCATCACGTGATCAAGGTCGAGAAAATCGATGATGCCATCGCGGGTGCCGCATATCCACGCCTTGTCAGGGCCATCGGTGCTTGCCCTCCGGAGGATGTGGGTGGCTTTCCCGGCTACACTGCCTTCCTCGAAGCCATGGCCGACCCCAAGCACGAAGAACACGGCCAGATGCTGGAATGGTGTGGGGGACAGTTCGACCCGGATGAGGCAGAGATCGGCCGCATCCTCGATAACTTCGAGCGTCTTGCCAAAAAATGGACCCCGAAGCCGCGTAAACCAAAAGCCGTACCCGAACACCTCTGATCAATACGGCGCGCCCACGGCCTTCGCCGAATGGTTACCTTGAAGCACTTGATACTGCCTGTTCCGATAATCCGGATCTGCGAGAGATTTTAGACGATTACCAAGCATTCATCGGCGGAGAAAACCTTCTCCCTGATCAGCACCGCAAGATGGTAGCAATGCTTTGCGGGCAATCCTGGCGTGAGAATATCGAGCACGGTGTATACTTTGAGCCTGCGCACCGAAACCCAAAATGGACCCGAGCCCACTTTCTCGGGGTCTATCGCCAAAAGAAAATCAGCCATGTGGGGCGGGTAGTTGCTGCGGCTATATGCCGTAAAGAAGACGACAACCTGATTGTCGAAGTCGAAGAGTTCGGGGCGCTCAGTACTGAGCACACGAGTCGCATCCAAAATATCATCCGTACAGCAGAGACTTACTTTAAGGGTTTTGCCGCAGATGCGCACAGGTACTACCTGGTTGACCGTTTCGAAGAGACCGATGT
>CAJXVF010000385.1 GCA_913060845.1 uncultured Alphaproteobacteria bacterium
ATCTACACCTCTCTATTCGTCGGCAGCGTCAGATGTGTATAAGAGACAGATCGATTACGCGGAGATTTTCCACACCGCGCACCTTCAGATCAAAATCCACAACATCCATCTCACCACGCCCCATGCGGCAGCTGCTGATCGGATGCCAGGATGTCTGGCCGCTCCGGCGGGCATAGTCCATCAATGCCTCATCGCTATCGGCCTCTAGGCCAGGGCGCACCTCACGCACAATCAAAGGCTGGATTGCAGGTTGCGCCGCGACTTTCCGCACCAGCTTCAAGCCAGCCAGCATCTTTTCACGGTCCTGCGGGTGGCTGAGATAATTGGCGTGGATGAGCGGATCAGCCGCTGGATCCGGGCTATTGATATGGGTGGACCCACGGGATTTCGGATAAAGCGGAAACACACCAATATTGAACCCAGGAAACTGATCAACGCCAAGTTTTCGGTTCCTAGCGTAGCGATCCTTGCCGGATACAAGCATGATCTGCAGCTTCAGATCAGGATGCACCAAATCTGGCGTACTGCGCATAATCGCGTGAACGGTCGCGGATGAGATTGATAGCAGGCCATCGCCTTTCGCCAACCACCGTGCAAGTGCGGCAGCCCCCCGCCAGCGATTATTGATGATGTCGTTAATGGTGACTTTCAGCGTTGCTTCAAAGGTCATGCGGGTCTGCAAATGGTCTTGCAGGTTTTCCCCCACCCCGGCCAAGTCTTCCAGAACCGGAATGCCATGGGATTGCAGCAATGCACCGCCACCAATGCCGGAAAGCTCCAGCAATTTCGGCGAATTCATTGGGCCAGCAGATAGGATGACCTCACCACGCGCCTCGGCTTCGTGGACAACGCCGTTCAAGCGGTAGCGAACACCGGTCGCCCGACGGCCCTCAAACAGCACTTTTTCTGTCAGCGCGCCAGTTTCAATTTTGAGATTGGCGCGGCCTTTGGCTGGCTTCAAATAGCCGACATGGGTTGAGTTCCGCCACCCGCGCTTGGTCGAATACTGCAGCCATCCCGCACCATCGAAATCGCCAGAATTATAGTCATCATTCGGCTTGGCACCGGCCTGAATGCAGGCTTCGCGAAAAGCCGCTGAGAGTGGGTCCTGCACATTGCCGCTGGAAACACGGATTGGTCCGCCCTGCCCCCGCTCCTCATTTTGGCTTTCGGGCCGGTCTTCGATTTTGCGGAAATAGGGCAGCAGTTCATCATAGCCCCAGCCCGGCTCATTACCGTCCCGCCATTCGTCATAGCGATAGGGCGCGCCACGGGCGAAGATCATGCCGTTGATAGAGCTTGATCCACCGAGCATTCGCCCACGCGGCCAGAACACTGTCTGGTCATGCAGTTCTGGCTCAGGTGCTGTATTAAACGGCCAGACGAAACGCGGGTCCGTTAGCATACGACCGATGCCGAGCGGCATGTTTACCCAAGGATGTCGCGCCTTGCCGCCGGCTTCCAGCAGCAAGACAGTATATTTCCCGCTTTCAGAAAGTCTTGCAGCGCATGGCGCGCCTGATGACCCTGCGCCAACGACGATAAAGTCAAAGCTCTCTGGCATGGTCTTTATGCTCTCTTTGCTGCGACGCCCGTCTCGCTGAAAACAAAGCCCGTATAGCCATTTGAAACAATATCGCGGCACTTAGCAGCGTGGTTCGCCATGCCGCCGATATACGGCATGAACACGCGCGGTTTGCCTTCGATATTAGCCCCCATGTACCAACTTGCGGCCTTCGGATAGAGCGTCTTGTAGGCAACCTCGATGCCATGCTCGACCCAGGCGGTTTCTGCCTCGGGATCAGCCTCAATCACATCCGCGCCGCGTGCCTGCATATCGCCCAGGCTATCGGCGACGAACTCTAAATGTTGCTCAATCGCGACTATCATATTGCACAGCACCGAGGGGCTACCCGGTCCGGTGATCGTGTACATATTCGGGAACCCGGCGACCATTATGCCAAGATAAGAGACAGGGCCTACTTCCCATTTCTCCCGCAAGGTAAGACCATCACGACCTTGGATATCAATCTTGAGCAGCGTGCCCGTCATGGCGTCAAAGCCGGTCGCGTAGACGATTGCGTCAAATTCGAAATCTTCGCTGCCAGCGCGAACGCCGTTCTCTGTGATCTGGTCAATTCCGCATTTGCTGATATCAACCAGCCGCACATTGTCCCGATTAAATGTCTCGAAATAGCGGGTGTCGACACAAATGCGTTTGGTGCCGATTGGATAGCTATCCGGAGCGAGCAATTCCGCAGTTTCAGCGCTATCAACAATCTCACAGATGCGTTCACGCACGAACTCTGCGGCTGTGTCATTGGCGGCCTGATTTAGCGACAAATCCTTGAAGGCCGCCATGAACTGCGTACCGCCAGCCTCCCAGTTTTCTTCATAGATACGTCGGCGTTCAGCGTCAGATACATCCATCGCGCCCACTTTGGAGCGCTCGTAATAGTTTCCGTTCGGCGTCGTCCGCTGAATTTTGCGACGCGTCTGGTATTCGGATTTCCACGCGTCGGCATATTCTGGCGACATCGCACCGCTGCGCGATGGGATGGAATAGTTGGGTGTGCGTTGGAAGACCGTTACATGCCCCGCCTGCTCCGCAATAACTGGAATCGCTTGGATGGCGGAGGAGCCAGTGCCAATAACCCCAACGCGAAGGCCAGACAAATCTACGTCCTCATGCGGCCATTCACCTGTGTGGTAGGTGGCGCCTTTAAAGCTTTCCATGCCCTTGAAATCTGGCGCGCGAGGCGATGACAGGCAGCCTGTCGCCATGATGCAATATTGCGCATGCACGATTTCGCCTGATTCGAGTGTTACCGCCCAGCGGTTCGTCACCTCATTAAAATGAGCTGAGACAACGGATGTATTGAACTCGATATCATCCCGCAGCGCGTACCGGTCTGCCACGTGATTGGCGTATTTCATAATCTCTGGTTGGCCTGCGAAAACCTCAGACCATTCCCATTCCTGCTGCAAATCCTCATCGAAGGAATAGGAATACTGCATGCTCTCAACATCGCAGCGCGCGCCTGGGTATCGGTTCCAATTCCAAGTGCCGCCGACGCCGCTCCCAGCCTCAAAAACGCCGAAGGACAGGCCAAGCTCCCGTAATTTCAGGATTAGATACAGACCGGAGAACCCTGCCCCAACAACGACCGCATCGACATTCTTGTCATTTTGGTTATTGGCCATGGCCCCCGCCCCTATAGGCCTAGGACATGCTTCGCGATGATATCGCGCTGTACTTCATTCGTGCCGCCATAGATGGTCGCAGCCCGGCGGAGCAAATGCTCTGTCATCACACCGCGCCCGTATTCTGGCTCAACAGGATCCAGGTTAGCGTCGATGTTTAGGCCTTCAGGCTCATAAGGTGCAGCGAAATTGCCAAGCGCTTCCATGAAGAGCTCATTCAGCGACTGCTCAATCTCTGTGCCGTTGATCTTTAGAATGGATGCTTCAGGCCCGACGGTTTTCCCCGCCGCTTCCGCCGCCAACATGCGGAGATTGGTGTTCTCCAACGCACTCAGCTTGGAAGATACTGCGGAGACCTTTCCCCGAAATTCCGGGTCATCCCAAAGCTTGCCTTCGCCAATGCCGCGCTCTTGCTGGGCTGCCGCAATGATCTTCTCAATCTTCTTCTTGGACTTGCCGACGCCCGCAATGCCAGATCGCTCATTGCCAAGCAGAAATCTGTCTCTTATACACATCTCCGAGCCCACGAGACCTCTCTACATCTCG
>CAJXVF010000386.1 GCA_913060845.1 uncultured Alphaproteobacteria bacterium
GGGTGAAGAAGGCGAAGGTGAAGAAGGCGAAGACGGCGACGGCGAGAAGAAGGAGGACTAAGGTCCACTTCGTCCCGCAAACTGATCCTCTGGGAGAAAGCCAATGCGCGCCATTCTTGGCCTCGGCAACCCTGGCGGACAGTATGCAGGGCACCGCCACAATGTCGGCTTTATGGCATTGGACCGGATTGCGGAACGGGCTAGTATTGGCCCGTTCCGCCGTCGGTTCCAAGGCGAGGCAGCGGAAGGCCGCTTAGGGCAGGAGCGTGTGCTGCTGCTTAAACCCACGACATTTATGAATGAATCCGGTCGCGCCGCCCGCGCGGCGATGGATTTCTACAAGCTACAGCCATCAGACATCGTCGTTGTTTATGACGAGCTTGATCTGGCACCCGGCAAATTGCGGATGAAGCAAGGTGGCGGTGCTGCTGGGCATAATGGCATCCGCTCAATGATCAAACATTGCGGGCAGGATTTCTGGCGGGTGCGGGTCGGCATTGGCCATCCTGGCATGCCGCAGAAGGTGCACAGCTACGTGCTGCGCGATTTTGCCAAGGTAGATAAGCCTTGGCTCGAACCGATGCTTGATGCTATCGGCGATAACGGCGACATGCTGGCTGAATTGGACTACGCCAATTTCATGAATCGTGTGGCCATGGCCGTGCAAGCCGCCGGGCAGGGGTGAAGTTTGCTTATCAGGCCGTATCGTTGAGGTTGACCTAGTTCTGATCTTGCGAAATCCCTGCTTGGGATAAGATCGACTGCGAGATTGACTGGAACGATTGGGTCTTCTGAACCCGGTATGCTTCAAGTCGGTCTGGCGTAGAAGTCGATTCAGATTGGGCCTCAATCAGCGCAGATGCACCCTCGGCATCAATTCCATTACTTGAGCTTGTCCTTGAGGCCGATTCCAGTTGCTGTATGCGTGCGGTGCGTTCTGATTGTGCGCCACTGTCTCGCGCTTGTTCCGCTGCGCCATTACGAGCAGGTGCATCAGACTGGCTGCTGGCCCGGCTGCTCTGATCGGAGCTTGCCGTCGCATTCACAGTAGACCCAGAATTAGATGCGCTGCTATAGCCGCCACCGGCACCACCGCTCGTTGCGGTCGTTGAACTACTGCCGCTATCGCTGCTGCTTGTGCCGCCTGTTTCGCCAGATCCGGTTGTTGTGCCGGAGCCGCCGCTACTACTGCCGCCGCCTAAAATTCCACCGATTAGGGACATTCTACTTTCCTCCTAAAGCTGTGTCAGAGCGTTCAGGATCGTCAGGTCCATTAAAGGCTGTGGTACCGTTTCATAGAGAGATTCGTGTCGGATTTACCGCAGTTTGGCGGCGATTTTGGCTAAAATGTTTGGTAATCTTTAGGAGAATTGTGCGTTGACGCTCAAACTAGAGACTTTAAGACGCCATTCCAAAGGTTTGACTTCAGCTCAAAGCCGATTCCGGGAGCGTCATGCAGCTTGACCTGACTTTCTGCAAGCTCAGCATTGTCTGCGAAGCCGCCAAAGGGCTGGAATACGCCAGGGTAACTTTCATTGCCGCCAAGGCCCAATCCTGCCGCAATATTGAGGGCAAACTGGTGTCCGCCATGGGGAATGCACCGCCGACGGGACCAACCCAGATCATCCAGCATGGCAAGAACGTCTAGATATTCGACCAGCCCGTAAGACAGTGGGGGGTCAACTTGCAGCCAATCCCGGTCCGGCCGCATGCCGGCGTAACGGATCAGATTGCGGGTGTCCTGGACGGAAAACAGGTTCTCACCGGTCGCCATCGCGCCCGGATACACTTCGCCGAGGACTGCCTGGAGTTGATAATCCAGCGGGTCACCCGCTTCCTCGTACCAGAAGAGGTCATAGGGTTTCAGCATTTCCGCGTACGCAACAGCGGTTTGGAGGTCGAAGCGGCCGTTCGCGTCAACAGCGAGACGACGGCCGTCGCCAACAACATCCAGAACGGCTTCAATTCGGGCTTTGTCGTCATCGATACCATCGCCGCCAATCTTCATTTTGACGACGTCATAGCCAAGGTCGAGATAGCCCCGCATTTCGTCCTTCAGCGCATCCAAGCCCTTGCCCGGATAATAGTACCCACCAGCGGCATAGACGAAGACGCTTTCATCTGCGTCGCCGCCATTGCAGCGATCCGCGAGCAAGCGCCAGAGCGGCAAGCCATGGGCTTTTGCGAGTGCATCCCAAAGCGCCATATCCAATGTACCAACGGCGACAGAGCGCTCGCCATGACCGCCGGGCTTTTCATTAACGCGCATCGCACGATTAACGGCAGCGGGATCAATGAACCCGTCAGCATCGACCAAGCTATCTTGATCAACGGCCTTAATGCGTGGAATAAACCGCTCCCGCATGAGGGATCCCTGGCCGTACCGCCCGTTGGAGTTGAAGCCGTAACCGATAACCGGCTTTCCATCTTTGACAACATCCGTCACGACTGCGACGGCGCTGCAGGTCATCTGACTGAAATCGACATACGCATTACGGATGTCAGACTTAAGTGACTGGGTTTTCTCAACGATATCGACAATGCGCATAGTGGGACCTTCTGGCAGGCATAGAGATTCGGAAGCGTCAGCATACCAGACGCCAAGGTAGAAGCGCAGGCGCGACGTGACCATTTTTGGATTGGCTTGCCTCGCCCGGGATAGTGCAGATTAGTAAGGGAGTTAACCGATCACCCCGCCATCATCCCGCCACACGGCGATAATGCAGGAGCGCGGCACGGCTTCGCCGCCTTCTGGGAAATGGCTCCCGCCTTCATCGCCTGGATGCTGAATGCCAACGAACATTGTTCGTTGATCTGGTGACCAGGTCAGGCCGGTGATCTCGCATTCATTTGGGCCGACCATAAAGCGCCGGATTTCGCCAGTATTGGTATCTGCAGCGAGCATCTGGTTGTTGCCCATGCCAGCAAAGTCGCCAGAGTTGGAGGTTTTGCCGTCCGTCTGGATCCAAAGGATGCCTCTGGTATCGAAGTGAATGCTATCGGGAGAATTGAACATATTGGCTGCTGTGATGTTAGGAGACCCAGCAAAGGCATCCGAATGAACGGTTGGATTCCCCGCCATTACGAACAAATCCCATGCGAACTTGAGCGCACCATGATCGCCACCCATAGGGCGCCATCGGACGACCTGGCCGTATTTGTTTTTCGCTCGTGGGTTGGGGCCGCCAACCGGTGTCTCATCTCCGCCCTTATTTGGCTTCTTGCCACGGTTCTTGTTGTTTGCGAGCGCGCAGTAAGCTTCGGCTTTATGTGGGTTTGCAGCGACCCATTCTGGGCGATCCATCGTGGTAGCACCAACGGCAGATGCGGCCTGGCGGGTGAGAATACAAATCTCTGCTTTGCTGACCATCCCGGTGGAGGTTGGCGTTAGGGGAAGCCACTCGCCTTTGCCGTGATCATGGAACTTCGCGGCGTACAGATCGCCGCCTTCCAACAAGTTTCTGTTGTCGCCCCCTGCGGTATATTTCTTTGCAGAGATGAAGCGATATAGAAACTCGCCGCACTCATCATCACCCATATAAACCACGACACGACCATCTGCCGACAGCACGACTTCAGCGTTCTCATGCTTGCAACGCCCCAAGGCTGTGCGCTTCATCGGCGTGGATGTGGGGTTGAATGGATCAATCTCGACAACATAGCCCACGCGATTTGGCTCATTCGGGTCTGTCTCTTATACACATCTGACGCTGCCGACGAATAGAGAGGTGTAGATC
>CAJXVF010000387.1 GCA_913060845.1 uncultured Alphaproteobacteria bacterium
TCTACACCTCTCTATTCGTCGGCAGCGTCAGATGTGTATAAGAGACAGGTGATAGCCGCTGAAGGTCCGGCGCAGAATGGCCTGTATATTTGGGAAGATGCGCAGATTCTGGAAATTCTTGATGCCGAGACGGGTGCCGTACTGCCCGATGGTCATGCAGGCGATATGTGCGCCACATGCCTCTTTAAAACTGGCGTCTACCCGATCATCCGCTTTGATACGAAGGATGTCTCGACAGTGTTGCCGCCCGACCCTGCGTCCGGCATCAACTTCAGGCGGATACCCGGATTCCAAGGTCGCAGCGACAATATGGTGAAGCTGCGCGGCATCAATGTGTACCCAACCGCCATTGGCGCCATGCTCGATCCGCACCCTGCTACGACAGGCGAATATTACTGCCGCCTAACCCGTGTCGGCGCACGGGATGAACTGACCGTCGTTACAGAGGTGCGCGAGCAGGGGGCGGCCTTGCAGGCAGACCTTTCGGCCCTCTTGAAGCGCGGCCTTGGCGTTGAGGTATTGGTTGAGCTTGCCGAGCCTGGGGCCACAGCATCCGCCACACAGGTCGAAACCCGCCAAAAGCCAATTCGCCTGATCGACGAGCGCGACTGATGCCAAGCGTAACATCGCTCACCTTAGCTGAATTGGCGGCTGGTTATCGCAGTGGCGCGCTGGACCCTAGAGATGTTAAGGCAGCCTATCTTGAGGCGATTGAAGCGCGAAATCCGGCGCTTAATGCCTATATCGCAGTGCTCGCCGACAGCGCCCGAGCGGAAGCTGAAGCCTCAGCAGCGCGATGGCAGACAGGTACCGCGTTGGGCGCGTTAGACGGCGCGCCGATCGCCATTAAAGACAATATCGACCTTGCAGGATTTCCAACCACAAATGGCTGCGCTTTTGGGCCAGTCGCCGAAGTGGATGCAGGAGTATCCGATAGGCTGAAAGCAGCGGGTGCTGTCATTCTTGGAAAGCTGAATATGCATGAGGCAGCCCTTGGTGCTACGACGGACAATCCCCATTGGGGCCGAGCGCAAAATCCACACAAGCAAGGCTGGACGCCGGGCGGTTCCTCTGGCGGATCAGGCGTCGCTGTAGCGGCAGGGCTTGCAGCCGCCACACTTGGGTCAGACACAATGGGCTCGGTGCGTGTGCCGGCGGCTTATTGCGGTTGCTATGGCATCAAGCCGACATATGGCCTCGTCAGTACACGTGGCGTGGCACCGCTCGCCTGGACGTTGGATCACGTTGGTCCGCTCGCAAAAACCCCGGAGGATCTGGCGATCCTGCTAGAAGCGCTGATCGGGTATGACGCTGCATCGCCTGATGCGGAACGGGTAGCCCTGGACCGTACGTCGTTTGACCCAGCCAATTTGACTGTCGGTCACGTCCGCCAGATCAATCAGGCGGATATGCACGCCGATGTGCGGGATGCCTATGAGGCCTTCCTGGAAAATTTGCACATGAAAGGTGCGAAGATCGTTGAGCTTGATTGGGATGGCTTCGCAGCCAGTCCTGCCCGCCGCGCTGGTCTGCTGATATCAGAGGCCGAGGCAGGCTTCGCGCTCTCGGATGATTTGGATAGCCGCCCAGAACGCTTCTCAGATGGCCTTCGCGATATGCTGAATTTCGGGCGCACGGGCCCCGCTGCAAAGCTCGTGAAGGCCGAACGCCAGGTGCGCGAAGTCCGCCGCCTTGTGCGCAATAGCTTCATTGAGGCGGATGTCATCGCCCTCCCGACAACGCCCATGCCTCCATTCCCATTCGACGGCGAGCACCCCGTCACCCAGGCCGACTTCTGCGCCCCTGCCAACTTCGCCGGCTGCCCCGCCCTCAGCCTCCCAAGCGGCGAGACCGCGGGCGGCCTACCCATCGGCATGCAGTTGATGGCGGACAATGGGCGAGATTTTGGGTTGATTGGTTTGGCAGGGACTATTGCTTAGAGAATGAAGTCACCTGCATCCAGGTCGCTGATATCGACGCCTATCAGGAATAGACGGGCACCACTTGCCGTAAAGGCTGTCTCTCCATTCACGGTCGCTATCTTGGTTTGAACGCCAGCGAAGTTGAAGAAATTGAAGGCCTGCAGGTCAATCCGGTCCCTACCGTTTTCAAAATCCAAAGCGGTATCGATGCCTTCGCCGACACCCAGCACTAAGATATCTCGGCCAGCACCACTGGTTAGTGTGTCCCGGCCACTGTCGCCATCTAGTACGTCATTGCCGAGACCGCCGGAGAGTGCATCATCACCGCCGCCACCGCGCATAATATCGCGCCCGGCGGCACCCGTTAGATCATCCGCGCCGGACTGGCCGAACCAGACGGTCGGTTGTGTGCTATCAGCGCCAGTCACCGTATTTCCAGCGGCACTCGTTTTGATGCGTTCGATGCCGGTAAACATATCGAGTGCACCAAGGTCAACTGTTCCGGCTGCTGTCAGCACCAGAATATCTTGCTGACCAAGGCCACCGAATAGCCGGTCGCCGGCACCAAGTTCATCGGGAGCGGCGAAGAAGATATCATTGCCTTCTTCTCCAAAGGCAATGTCTGCGCCCGTGCCAATGGCGAGCTTATCAGCGCCTTTTCCGCCGCGCAGAAGATCATTGCCTAAGCTGCTAGCCAGAACATCATCGCCAACGTCACCGAATAACCGGTCGTCGCCTGCATGTCCGCAAAGAATATCGTTGCCATGGCCGCCATGAACGCCATCTGCGCCGTTGCCAGCCCGGATATGGTCATTGCCTTTACCAGCAACAATCACATTGTCTGCGCCATTGCCTGTGAGAATATTATCGCCAGCATCGCCTTCAATAGTGGACGCAGATGAGGCGCTTCCAAATACAACGAATACGGATCCGTTATCTGTTCGTCCCTGCGTATCGGCCCTGTCGGCGCCGATGGCGATGTCGTCATACCCATCGCCATTAACATCGCCAATTCCAGCGACGTCGCGCCCGGCGCGATCACCAGCGACAATGCCTTCAAGAGCAAAGCCTTCGCTTGCATCAAGTGTTCCAAGATTACGTGCTGGCGTGCTGCCATCGCCGGATCCAAACACAACATAGGCCCGTCCGACAGAGTAATCAGCATCAGTCGTGGCTGTTGCCTCGCGGTGGCTGAAATAGGCTCCAATGATAATGTCATCGAACCCATCGCCGTTTACATCGCCTGCGTTTGCAAGATCAAATCCAGCAAAGTTTGAAGCGCTGGCTCCATCAATCCTAAAGCCATCAGTCCCGTCCAAACCTGGCAAGTCAAAAAATTCAGGCTGCGCTTCCTCCGATCCAAAAATCACGTAAACTGAACCGGCACGGTCATCACCATTGAATGCAGTGCATCGGGCGCCAACGATAATGTCATCAAATCCATCACCATTTAGATCACCCGAAATATCTGAAGAACGGCCTAGCCGGTTGTCGATGCCCTCGCCAGCAAACCGGACGCCATCCGATCCGTCCAATGCCTCCAGCAGCACTGATTTAGCAAAACTTGATTGACCAAAGACCAAGTAGGCTTCACCTGCATCTTCTCGCCCATAAGGATTAGCTTGTCCTGCGCCTACAATAATATCCGTGAGGCCATCGCCATTGACATCACCACCAGGGCCGACGCTGCCAGCTAAATCTTTAAACCGGATGCCGTTTAAGCGAAATCCATCAGTGCCATTCAGATCAGATAGATCTAGGGGCTGGCCTAGATAGCTAAGAAAGGCTATGCAGGTCATATGGTTAGGATGC
>CAJXVF010000388.1 GCA_913060845.1 uncultured Alphaproteobacteria bacterium
TGTAGAGAGGTCTCGTGGGCTCGGAGATGTGTATAAGAGACAGGCTTCGTGCCGGGCGAGGACGTTAAAGATGTTGACGCCATTTTGGCAGGTGCCGAATCGGGCGACATCGAAACGGTCTACTTGCTCAGCGCTGATGAATTTGACGCGAGCCGACTACAGAACGCCTTCGTAATTTATCAGGGCGCACTCGGTGATGCGGGCGCCCATGCGGCGGATGTTATTCTGCCAGGTGCGGCATATCCTGAAAAAAGCGGGACCTATGTGAATATGGAAGGCCGGGTGCAACGTAGCCAACGCGCCGTGTTCCCGCCGGGGGATGGCCGCGAAGATTGGTCGATCCTCCGCGCACTTTCCGGTGCTATGGATGCGACGCTGCCATACAATGATCTCCGCGGCCTTCGGGAAGCAATGGAAGCCGCATGTCCTGTCCTTGCTGATTTGGACGCCCAGGCCCCTGGCGAATGGGGCGCGTTTGGCTTAGAAGGCGCACTAGATTCCGCTCCCTTCGTTAGCGCCGTGCAGAACTTCTACATGACTGACCCAATCTCCCGCGCAAGCCCGACTATGGCGAAATGTACCGCCGAATTCGGGGCTGCCGCTGAAAAGCAGGCCGAAGCCCATGGATAGCTTCTGGAGCGCATACGCCTGGCCGACGATCATTATCGTCGCCCATATCCTGGCGACCGTTTTACCGTTGATGGGCGCTGTCGCCTATCTCACGCTGGCGGAACGTAAAGTCATTGCGTCCATGCAGCTGCGGCGCGGCCCAAATGTGGTCGGACCGTTTGGATTGTTGCAGCCGATTGCTGACGGCCTGAAGCTGCTGACCAAAGAAACCATTATCCCGGCTGGTGCCAACGCAGCGCTGTTCATTATGGCGCCGATCCTGACGTTCATTCTGGCGTTCGTCGCTTGGGCGGTAATTCCAGTTGATGAAGGCTGGGCGGTCGCGAACATCAATGTTGGTGTGTTGTATCTCTTCGCAATCTCATCGCTTGGCGTATACGGCATCATTATCGCTGGTTGGGCCTCAAATTCGCGCTATCCGTTCTTGGGCGCGCTGCGCTCTGCCGCGCAGATGGTGTCCTATGAAGTCTCCATCGGCTTTGTGATCATCACGGTGCTGCTGTGTGTCGGGTCGCTGAACCTGACCGACATTGTACTGGCGCAAAAGGGTCTTTGGTACTGCATCCCACTGTTCCCGATGTTTGTGATCTTCTTCGTATCGGCGCTGGCGGAAACCAACCGCGCGCCGTTCGATCTTCCGGAAGCGGAAGCGGAGCTTGTCTCCGGCTATAACGTTGAATATTCGGCAATGACATTCGCGCTGTTCTTCCTCGGCGAATACGCCAACATGATCCTGATGAGCGGCATGACTGTGACGCTCTTCCTGGGCGGTTGGTTGCCGATCATCGATATCGCGCCGTTCAACTGGATCCCAGGCGTTTTCTGGTTTGCAGCCAAAACGGCATTCATCCTGTTCTGCTTCTTGTGGGTGCGTGCAACGTTCCCGCGTTATCGCTACGACCAATTGATGCGGCTCGGCTGGAAAGTATTCCTGCCATTCTCGCTGCTTTGGGTCGCTCTCACCGCTGGCGCGCTGGTCATGTTTGACTGGCTGCCGAAACATTAGACCGTAGGGAGAGGACCAAAGACCATGTCGTCTATTAATCGCGCGGCCCGAAGCTTCCTCCTGGCGGAACTGGTTTCCGGCATGGCGCTCACATTCAAATATATGTTCAAGCGCAAAGTCACGCTGAACTACCCGTACCAAAAAGGCCCGTTGAGCCCGCGCTTCCGTGGCGAACACGCGCTCCGCCGCTATCCGAACGGCGAAGAACGCTGCATCGCCTGCAAGCTTTGTGAAGCGATCTGCCCGGCCCAGGCCATCACGATTGAGGCCGAGCCCCGGGAAGACGGCAGCCGCCGCACGACCCGCTACGATATCGACATGACGAAATGCATTTACTGCGGTTTCTGCCAAGAAGCCTGCCCAGTAGATGCCATCGTCGAAGGCCCGAATTTCGAATTCGCGACCGAAACCCGCGAAGAGCTGATGTACAATAAGCAGAAGCTTCTGGATAACGGCGATCGGTGGGAAACCGCCATTGCCAAGAACCTGGCGCAAGACGCGCCGTACCGCTGATAAGCCTGAAGGACGCGCTTGCTGTGCGCCCAAAGGGGGGATCTGGATGACTGTCGCCGCATTATGTTTCTACCTGTTCGCCACGGTCGCCGTGGTGGCTGGCGCTATGGTAGTGACCGCGCGCAACCCCGTTCATGCGGTGTTGTTCTTGATCCTGGCGTTTTTCAACGCCGCCGGACTTTTCGTGCTGTTGGGCGCGGAATTCCTCGCTATGGCGCTTGTGGTTGTTTATGTGGGCGCGGTCGCCGTGCTGTTCCTGTTTGTCGTGATGATGCTGGACGTGAACTTCCAGGAGCTTCGCGCAGGTGCGGCCCGATATCTCGTTGTTGGTGGATTAGTGGGGGCAGCGCTGCTGGCCGAACTCTTCGTCGTTGTTGGCGGGATGACGCTTGGCGAAGGTGCGGTTATCGGTGGCGCATTGCCGACACCACCGCATGAAGTGGTCGAGAATACCCGTGCGCTCGGGCAGATCATGTACACGAACTATTTCATCCTCTTCCAAATCGCTGGCCTCGTTCTGCTGGTTGCCATGATCGGCGCGATTGTTCTAACTCTCCGCAGCCGTCCTGGTGTGCGTAAGCAGAAGATTGCAGACCAATTGGCGCGCACACCGGAAAGTGCTGTCGAAGTCGTGAAAGTACCGCTGGGCGGGGGCGCACAATGATTATCGGGCTCGGACATTACCTGGGCGTCGCGGCAATCCTCTTCACGCTCGGCATTTTCGGGATTTTCCTGAACCGCCGGAATGTCATCGTCATCTTGATGTCGATTGAACTGTTGCTGCTGGCGGTGAACATCAATCTGGTGGCTTTTTCGTCATTCAACGGCGATCTGGCAGGGCAGGCCTTCGCCATGTTCATCTTGACCGTTGCAGCGGCGGAAGCCGCCATCGGCCTCGCGGTCCTAGTTGTCTACTTCCGTAACCGCGGGTCCATCGCGGTTGAAGACGTCAGCATGATGAAGGGCTAATTGATCCAATGAACGCCCTTTACGTCATCGCCATTTTCCTCCCGCTAGCGGGCGCACTCGTTGCTGGGCTTGGGAATCGCCGCCTCGGAGATCGCGGCGCGCAGCTTGCGACCTCGGGTGCGCTGATCCTGGCTGCCGTCATCTCCATTGTTGCCTTTATCGACGTGGCCCTTGGCCACGACCCACGCACGGTGCACCTGTTCCGTTGGATTGATAGCGGCAGCTTTGAAGCCGGATGGAGCCTCCGCTTCGACTCGCTTTCTGTTGTGATGATGTGCGTTGTCACCATCGTTTCAGCCTGCGTGCACGTCTATTCCGTCGGCTATATGAGCCACGACCAATCGAAGCCGCGCTTCATGGCGTATCTGTCGCTCTTCACGTTCTCCATGTTGATGTTGGTGACGGCGGATAATCTGGTTCAGATGTTCTTTGGCTGGGAAGGTGTGGGCGTTTGCTCGTACCTGCTAATTGGATTCTGGTACGACCGACCTGCTGCAAACGCTGCGGCGATGAAGGCGTTTATCGTCAACCGCGTTGGGGACTTTGGTTTCGCGCTTGGCATCTTCGGCATATTTCTGCCTGTCTCTTATACACATCTGACGCTGCCG
>CAJXVF010000389.1 GCA_913060845.1 uncultured Alphaproteobacteria bacterium
TGTATAAGAGACAGGTCAACGCCAGCGTGTCGCGATCGCCCGCGCACTTTCAGCCAAACCGGAATTCATCGTGTGCGATGAGCCGACATCGGCGCTGGATGTTTCTGTGCAGGCACAAATCCTGAATTTAATGTGCGACCTTCAGGATGAATTTGGGCTGACATACCTGTTCATTAGCCATGACCTCTCCGTCGTGCGCCACATGGCAACCCGCATTGGCGTGCTCTATCTTGGTCGGTTGGTCGAGGTATCTGAAGGCAAGGCGCTGTTCCAGAACCCGCAGCATCCCTATACGTCCATGTTGCTGGATGCCGTGCCTGACTTGGATATGACAGGGCGCGCGCGAACCCAGGTCGTTGGCGAAATTCCGAACCCGATTGATCCGCCGTCCGGCTGCCGCTTCCACCCGCGCTGTCCGTTGGCGAATGCACGGTGCATGCAAGAATCACCTGTGCTGCAGCCAACCGCTATTGGCGAGTCTGCCTGTTTCGCGGTGGAAGAAGGTCGTCGGGAAGCGCCCTCCACCGCCGCTGCTGGGGCGAAATAGACGAAAGCCCAAGGAAGGCGGTAGAGTCCGGGAAACACCGCACCGCTGCAGATTGCTTCAAGGAGAATGCGCCATGGCTCTCAGTTGGTCTCACACTGTTTTACTGGTTCGCGACCGGGAGAAGATGCTGGATTTCTATACCCGCGTCCTCGGGTTCGATATTACGGATCAAGGTCCCATCCCATCAGGCCAGGAGATCATTTTCCTTAGCCAGAATCCGGAAGAGCATCATCAGATCGGCATGATGCCAGCCAGGACAGATGATGGCCCATCCAACAGCCATGCCCATATCGCCTTTCGCACAGAAAGCATGGATGAACTGCGCGATTTCATTGCTGGCGTAGAAGGCGAGGACATTAGCTACCGCCCCACATCGCACGGCAATACTTGGTCAATCTACTTCCAAGACCCGGAGCAGAATGGCGTCGAAATCTTCTGCGATACGCCCTGGCATGTGCAGCAGCCCCAGGGCGCTGTGTGGGACACGAAGCTTGATGATGATGCACTGCAAGCCTGGACTCTGGAGACCTTCAAGAACCAGCCCGGGTTTACGGAAAAAGCGAGTTATGTCGCCCGACGCCGCAAGGAACGTGCGTCTGCCTAACGTGCCTCGGCTCACCGCATAATGACTGTCCTGATTGCGCGCTGGCCCTGTCGGCATGACGTTGGCGCTTGAGCTCGCGCGCCACGGCGTGCCGAGCCGGATATTCGAGCGCGCATTCACAACGACGCGCCATCCTAAGATGGACATCACCAATGGCCGCAGCATGGAGCTTTTCCGCAGGCTTGGCTTGGCGGACAAGCTCCGAGCGGTTGGGGTGCCGGATACGCAACCGCTGGATGTAGCCTGGGTCACGTCCATGGCGGGGCATGAACTGCATCGATTCAAATATGTACCGCCCGCCGAGTTGCGCGCCCGCTATCACGCCATCAATGACGGAGCGCAGCCGCTCGAGCCAGCAATGCGTGTTTCCCAGATTGTGGTCGAACCGATTCTCCAAGCCGCCGTCCTGGCTGAGCCTCTGATTGACGCGCGCTGGGGCATTGCGGTCGAGGGTGCCGGGCAATCCGCAGCAGGTGTTTGGATTGACGTGCGCGACCGGGAAACGGACCAAGTCCAGCGCATTGAAGGCACCTATCTGGCAGGGTGTGACGGCGGAAACAGTACGGTGCGCGCGGCCATGGGCATTGCGCTCGAAGGCGATGCAGGCGTCGCCAACCGCTACATGATCCACTTCAAAAGCGACGACCGGGCCATGCTGCAGCGCTTCGGCGTGGCTTGGCACTACCAATCCCCGGCAGGCACGCTGATTGCCCAGAACGATGTGGATACTTGGACGCTACACGCCCGCTTCCCAGATGCTGTTGATCCCGACAGCGTTGACCCGATGGATACGCTGCGGGCTTTCCTGGGCGCAGATATCAACGCTGAAATCCTCGTCGCCAATCCCTGGGAGCCACATCTGCTTTTGGCGGATGCTTATCAGAATGGCCCGGTGTTTCTGGCAGGCGATGCGGCCCATCAATATATTCCGACCGGTGGTTACGGCATGAATACTGGCATCGGTGATGCCGTGGCGCTCGGTTGGATGCTGGCGGCCACTTTGAATGGCTGGGGCGGACCCGCCCTGCTAGCAGCCTATGAGGCTGAGCGGCGTCCAATCGGCGGCATCAACCGTGGCTGGTCCGGCAGACATACAGGCGTTCGGATCGCCATTATGGAGGCCTATCAAGCGCACCCAAATGCTGCGACAGATGCAGGAGCGCGCGAACCTTGCCGCCGCCATCGCTGCGCTGGGCAATCTTGAAAATGAGGCTTGGGGAGTAGAGTTCGCATACCGCTATGATGCGTCGCCCCTGATCGCGCCGATCTTGGCGGCAGAGCCTAGCGTAGCACCGCCGGACGATCCGGCCACGATTCCAACCGGTGCCTGGCCCGGCATGCGCGCACCGTCCTTCATATTGCCCGATGGTCAAGCGCTCTTTGACCTATTCGATCCCTCAGGCTTCACCTTGCTGTGTTTCAAACCGGCACTTGATACGGCAGCGATGGAGCAAACCGGCGCGCCCGTGACACGGCTTGATCTCGCGTTTGATGTTGCGCGGGATGCGTATGGCGCGGACTTGGCGTTGATCTGGCCAGATGGCCATTTGGCCTGGCGCGGTGATACCGCCAACGCCTGGGCGGTTAAGGTCGCGGTGGGGGCGGCGGTGGAGTCATCTTCGCCTGACGTTTGAGGCGAACGAGCGCTTCGTCCAAAGCGGAGAGAAAGCGTGAGCGGTCTTTGTTTTGGAAGGGTGGCGGCCCGCCGATTTGCTCGCCGACAGCGCCCGCCCGCAAGTCCGCCATGATGGCCCGGGTTGCGACTGCAGCGCCGATCGAATTCTCCGTAAACGCTTTGCCATTGGGTGCGAGCACAATCGCCCCAACCTTCACGCATCGCTCCGCTAGCAAGATATCTGATGTGACCACAACGCAGTCAGCGTCCGCATTCTCCGCAATCCAATCATCCGCTGCATCAAACCCGTCACTAACGGTGACTTGCTTGATCAATGGACTATCCGGAATACGCAAATAGCTATTCGCAACAACCGTCACCGGCGCCTGATAACGCTCAGCGACTTTGTAGATTTCGGCTTTAACCGGGCAGGCGTCACCGTCTATGAGAACTTTTGGCATGGGTAGATTTTAGTCTCCTGCAAACCTGTCTGCCAATGCTCGTTGAATATTGAGACCGGTGTTGCCGTCGCCGAAGGGTTGAGGCCAAGGGGAGGCTGCGTATAATTTCTTTGTCGCGCGCAGGATCGCGGGCGCTAGGGGATCGATGCCGGGGCGGCATAACTCATTGGCGCCATGCTCAAGAGTATCTGGCCAGGGCGTTTCGTCCATAATTGTCACTGCTGGCACACCGATGATGCAGGCCTCTTGCTGGACGCCGCCTGAATCGGTCACACAAAATGCTGCCTTCTGCAGAACCGCAACGAATTCCAGATATCCCACACCTGGCCGTAGGTTTATGTGTTGATTTGAACGAAGGCGTTCTATCAAGCCGAACTCATTCAATCTGGCAAGCGTGCGGGGGTGGGCGAAGAACAGGATTGGCGTGGCGGCGGAGGCAGCGCCCGCCTCAATATCTGCGATGATAGCTGGCAGCCGTCCAGGGTCGTCAACAT
>CAJXVF010000390.1 GCA_913060845.1 uncultured Alphaproteobacteria bacterium
ATGTAGAGAGGTCTCGTGGGCTCGGAGATGTGTATAAGAGACAGGCGTGGGCCATCATGACAACTGGCGCATCCTTCGGGCCGTCAAAGCGGTAGTAAAGTGCGTTGCCGTTTACGGTGATTTTCATGGGAGCAGAACCAAGCAGTTAGGAATGGAAGCGAACGAGCGTTTTGCCGACATTGCGGCCAGCCAGCATATCTTGAAGCGCTTGAGGTGCGGCTTCAAAGCCTTCCGCCCAGGAGACGAGGCTGTTGATTTTTCCATCTGCCGCCAACCGTTCCATGCGGGTCCGGGCCTCAGCCCATTCTAGCGGACGGTCATAGCGATTGAAGCCGATGATATTGGCGTTCTGGCCCCAGGGCACCCGGACATTGGCCATGTCTGCGCCGGGGTTGCTGCTGTTGTTGGCGGCAGTCCGGCCAACAAGCACGATGGTTGCGAACTTGGCTGTGTGTTCGAATATCTGGTCAGCGAGCGCGCCGCCAACGGTATCGTAGAACAGGTCGAATCCGTTCGGGAAAGCTTTGGCGAACTGCTGCTCCAGGTCTGCTGCGCGGTAATCGATCGCGACATGGGCGCCGAGCTTTTCCTCAACAATCCGCCGTTTTGCTTCACCACCAGCAAGGCCGACGACGCGCATGCCCGCCATCAACCCAAGCTGCACCACATGGCTGCCGACGCCGCCCGCAGCGGATGTCACTACAAGCGTTTCACCCGGCATGCCGCGCTTTGCGGCATTCAGGCCCGCATAGGCAGTGAGACCGGGGGAGGAGAGGGTGACGAGGGTTGTTTCCGCGCTCTGCCCTTCCTGCACGATTTCAACGGTGCCCGGCGTCGTGACTGCCCATTCGCGCCACCCAAGCCGTCCAGCGATCATGGTGCCGACCGGCAGTTCTGGCGCATTGGATTGCATGACACGGCCAAGCGTATCGCCGTCAATGACCTCACCGATTTCGAAGGGCTTCGTGTAGTTGCGGAAATCCTTCAAGCGCTGCCCTTGCCAGGGGCTAAGGGCGGCGGCTTCGATCTGGATCAATGCTTCGCCGGGGCCGGGTTTTGGGCGCGGTTCTGCGGTGATCTCAAAATGCTCTGGCCCGGGCAGTTCAACCGGGCGGGCTTTCAGGCGGATAACGCGGTTTTCAGTCAATTTCAGCTCTTTATCAGGTCTTGCACGGCATTGCGGATGAAGGCTTGGTCTTCCGGGTTGGATGTTGGATTGCCAGCGCGGTGACCCCATACGGACTTGATCGGCCGGAATTCTGCGTTCGGCATCAGTTTGGCTTCTGCCTCCCCGTCCTCAACCGTGAAATAGAGGTCCGTCGTTGAGGGCATCACCAGCGTTTTTGCTTTAATGGCGTTGAGCGCCTTGGTCATGTCGCCGCCAAATATCTCATTGTTTGAAATATCTGAATGCATCCAGGTATCCAGCATGGCCAATAGGTCATCACCATCCCGGCGGAGGAAATTGCCTTCCCATTGGCGGACCAGATAATCCTCCAGCGTCGGGTGGGTTTCAGTGATGTGCAGGCCTTGGCGATAGAAGGCCTGGCTCATCGCCCATCCGGCATAAAGCCGCCCCATGGCGCGAAGGCCCGTTTCGGGATGGGCGCGGAAATGGGTTCCGGTCCAGTGTTCATCTGCTGTCAGCGTTGCGCGCACGCTCTCCAGGAACACTTTGTTATGGACGGTTGTTTTGGCGGAGCCACAGAGCGCGCAGATGCGGTCTACCCGGTCCGGCATCAATGCACCCCAATGGAATGCCTGCTGCGCGCCCATGGACCAGCCGTAAACCATCGCCAACTTATCGACGCTGAATACCTCATCCAGCAGCCGTGCTTGCGCCCGCACATTGTCTAAATGGCTAACGCGTGGCCAGCGGCCTTTGGCGACGGGGCCCGCGACGTTCGATGGGGATGTGGACAGGCCATTGCCAAACTTGTTCACGATAATCACGAACCATTGCTTCGGGTCCAGAATACCGTCCTGGCCAATCAGCCAGTCGATATCCGTGTGCTGCGCGCCGTAGGATGTTGGGTAGAGCACGACGTTGGATCGATCCGCCCGCATCGCGCCATATGTGGCGTAGACCAGCTTTGCATCCGGCAAGACGCGGCCTGATTGAAGGGTGAAGTCGCCAAGGGCGAAGGTTTCTGCTTTGGGCATGCCGATCCGCTCCGCTGGATTATTGCTGCTGGAGGGGACTGTCGCATAGACGCCTGCTGGCTCACAATGGTTCAATTAGCCAGGGAGATGCATGATGGTGGAACGGGAATATGGCCGTGGCGGCTGGGTCGGCATTGGCACGCCCCAGGCGAACCCTACGGTAGAGGCCGAAATGCGGCGCCTGCTACCGGCAGACATCGAACCGCTGACGACACGCCTCACATCCGCCTCGGACGATTCCCAAACCCGGTGGACCCAATATATCGAACGCATGGAAGACTACCTGACCGCGTTCGATGTGCTGGACCTGGACGCCTTCGGTTTCGCCTGCACCGGCTCCTCCTATATTGTTGGTGCTGCAGAAGAAGCGCGGATTATTGAAGCTGCCGCCGCCAAATTCGGCTACCCCATCGTGACATCCGCCCATGCGGTCCTGCGATCCCTCGCCAGCATTGGCGCCAGCCGCATCGCAATCCTCGCCCCCTATCCACAGAAACTGACGGACGCGAGCGTCGCCTATTGGGAAGCCGCAGGCCTGACAGTGGCAGACGTAAAACGCCTGGACATCGGCTCCGCCGACACCCGCAATATCTACGGCCTGACGGGCAGTGATGTGCTAGCAGGCCTAGACGGCATGAACCTAAACGGCGCCGAAGCCCTGCTTCTAAGCGGCACAGGCATGCCAACCCTCGGCGCCATCAAACAGGGCGCCGAAACCCTCTCAATCCCAGTCCTGTCATCAAACTACTGCCTAGCGTGGGCGCTAATGGACACAATCGGGCGCACAGTTCCTGCGTGGGAGGAGGGGAGGCTTGGGTTGTGTTTATAGGCTTCTGCATACGACAGTTAGGGCGGAAAGCAGACGTTCGCTGCGCGTCGCATTAAGGTCTGCTCCGGTCACCCTGCGTCGGCCGCGCCGGGGCCATCCGCGCAACCCCAACCAGCTCTGACGTACGCCCGTTGCTCCATCGGCACCCCACAGGCCAACATCAACCTCGAGCCCTGACTTCAGGTTCACAGCATTCAGCAAAAGTAAATTCGTGAACTCGAACGCAGCGAGTGGCAGCCTGGGCGGAAACTGTTGGGCATGAAACAGCCAATCGTGCAACTGTGCTAGCGTCCAGGTGCTAGCGTCCAGGCTACCCGACATCTCGGTGCCTGAAGATGCGATTAGTGGAACAATAAGTTGGTGAAACGCAGATTAAAGGCCATCCTAGCCTTAGATGTCGTTGGATATTCCCGTCTCATGTCTGAGAACGAGGTGAAGACGCTCCGCGATATTAGGCGAATAAAGTCAGAGGCACTCGATCCAGCGGTTAGGCGCCACAGCGGTTAGGTCGTAAAGTTGATGGGAGATGGGGCTCTTGTCGTGTTGCCCTCGGCTTCTGCCGCCGTAGAGGCGGCATTCGATATCCAAAGCGCCATCGCCGATTTGTCCGACTGCCCGAGGGTTCGGATCGGCGTCAACCTCGGAGATATTATCGAGGATGGCGCCGACATCTATGGCGACTGTCTCTTATACACATCTCCGAGCCCACGAGACCTCTCTACATCTCG
>CAJXVF010000391.1 GCA_913060845.1 uncultured Alphaproteobacteria bacterium
GAGATGTAGAGAGGTCTCGTGGGCTCGGAGATGTGTATAAGAGACAGGCATGAAGCCGTGGGTCATGGCTTGGAGGGTGATTTCAACCGCAAAGGTGCCTCCAATTTCTCCGGCCGAATGGGCGAAATGGTGGCGTCCAAAGGCGTGACCGTTGTTGATGACGGCACGATGCCTGACAGGCGCGGCTCCCTCGCGTTCGATGATGAAGGCACCCCCACAGGCCGCACCGTGCTGATTGAGGACGGCAAGCTGGTTGGATACATGCAAGACCGTATGAATGCGCGGCTAATGGGCATGGCAGCGACCGGAAACGGGCGGCGCCAATCCTATGCGCACCAGCCCATGCCACGCATGACCAACACATTCATGCTTGGAGGCGATATGGACCCGGCGGAAATCCTGGCGTCAGTGAAAAACGGCGTCTACGCGACCAATTTCGGCGGCGGGCAGGTCGATATCACCAGCGGCAAGTTCGTGTTCTCTGCGTCCGAGGCCTACCGAATCGAAAACGGCAAGGTCACCGACCCCATCAAAGGGGCGACATTGATCGGTGACGGACCAGCAGCGATGAGCCAAGTGAAAATGATTGGCAATGACATGGCGCTCGACAACGGCATCGGTGTCTGCGGCAAGTCCGGCCAGGGCGTGCCCGTGGGCGTTGGCCAGCCGACTTTGCTCATGGATGGCGTGACAATTGGCGGGACGGCGGCTTAAGGTTGCGCCGCTAGCTTATCCCTGACCGCCCGCAAATCCTGCCAGGCCTCGCGCTTTTGCGCAGGCTGGCGCAGCAGGAAGGCTGGATGGAACGTCGGCAGCAGCGGCAATTCCATGCCGCCCGCGAGGCCTGGGCGGGTTTGGAAATCGAACCATTTGCCGCGCAGGCGCGTGATGCCCGTCTTCTCGTTCAACAATGTCTGCGCCGCCGGGCCGCCAAGCGTAATGATGGCCCTTGGTCCGACAAGTTCAATCTGGCGCATTAGAAATGGCAGGCATTGCGCTCGTTCTTCGGGCGTAGGTGTACGATTGCCGGGCGGGCGCCAATACAAAGTGTTGGCGATATAAACGTCAGAGCGCGCGAAGCCGATGGCAGCCAACATCCGGTCCAGTAATTTGCCGGACGGGCCGACGAATGGCACGCCTTGGCGATCTTCCTCTGCGCCCGGCGCTTCACCGACGCACATAATACGTGCGCCCGCAGCGCCGTCCCCGAACACAGTATTGGTCGCATAGCGCTTCAGGCTGGAGCCTTCGAACGCATCAACAGCGGCCCGTAATCCGTCCAAATCTTTGATCTGATAGAGGTCCGCCAGATTAACCGGCTTGGCATCAGCGGTTGCTGGCGGCGGTGGGGCTGCAATTCTGCCTTTGTGGCGACGGGCCTGGGCCAGTGGCGAATCGCCAGTGGGGGCATATGCAGGCGGGAGTTCCTGACCTGCGGTGGTTGCAGCCGGAGCGGCAGCGGCTGCGCTGAACCGATCATACGGCTCAGGCGAAAGTGCTTCCGTCACGCCCGCTTCAAGCTGCCAGCGCAGCATCGCAACCAGCGATTCCCTGGAATAGGCCGCATATGGGTCCAAATCGGCCATGGCGCCCGCTAATCTCCTGCCCTATCTTATCTTACTGTGGCATAACGATACGCGCTTCAGACGTGATTTGGAATGAGGGACGGACCCGATGAGTGATTCAGCAGAACGGGAAAGCATGGAATTTGACGTCGTCATTGTTGGCGGCGGGCCTGCCGGCTTATCGGCGGCGATCCGGCTAAAGCAATTGGCAGAAGAAAAAGGCGCAGAAATCGGTGTTTGCGTGCTGGAAAAAGGCTCCGAGATTGGCGCTCATATTCTATCTGGCGCCGTGCTGGATCCTATTGCGCTGAACGAACTTATTCCCGATTGGAAGGAACGCGGCGCGCCGCTGAACACGCCCGTCACAGAGGACAAATTCTACTTCCTCGACAGCAAAGGCGGCCTCCGCGTCCCCAGTATCGCCATGATGCCTGCGATGAAGAATCATGGGAACTATATCGTCAGCCTGGGCAATGTGTGCCGTTGGCTAGGCGAACAAGCCGAAGCGCTTGGCGTTGAAATTTATCCAGGCTTTGCCGCTGCAGAAGTTCTCTATCACGACGATGGTTCGGTAAAAGGCGTTGCGACCGGCGACATGGGCATCGGCAAAGATGGCCAACCCAAAGCCAGCCACGAACCCGGCATCGAGCTCCACGCGAAATATACCTTCTTCGCAGAGGGCGTGCGCGGCAATCTCGGTAAAACGCTGATGGACCGTTACAATCTGCGCGATGGCGTAGAACCGCAGACCTACGGCATCGGCATCAAGGAACTCTGGGAGATCGACCCGGAGAAGCACCAGGAAGGCCTGGTCATGCACACCGCTGGATACCCGCTGGACCGGGAAACCTATGGCGGATCATTCCTCTATCACATTGAAAACAATCAGGTTGCGATTGGCTTCGTGGTCGGGCTGGATTATCAGAACCCATACATTTCGCCGTTCGATGAATTCCAGCGCTATAAATCTCACCCGCTCATCCGTCGCGTTCTGGAAGGCGGCAAGCGCATTTCCTATGGCGCGCGGGCGCTGAATGAAGGCGGTGTGCAATCCCTGCCAAAGTTCATCTTCCCCGGCGGCGCACTGATCGGCTGCGACGCAGGCTTTTTGAACATGCCGCGCATCAAAGGCAGCCATGCTGCGATGAAGACCGGCATGATGGCCGCAGAAGCCGCCTTCACGAAAATCATGGATGGCAGCGAAGGCCATGATGAGCTGACAGCCTATGCCGCAGATTACAAAGGCTCTTGGCTCGCGAAAGAATTGCACAAAGCCCGCAATGTCCGCCCTGCGTTCAAGTGGGGCCTGCTTAAAGGCACGATCTATGCCGGGATCGATCAGTTGCTGCTGCGTGGCATGGCACCCTGGACGATCTCCCATCACGGGGCAGATCATTCCAGCATCAAATCCAAAACTAAATATGAGCCGATCAACTATCCAAAGCCGGATGGCGTGGTCACATTCGATAAACCGTCCTCGGTCTATCTTTCCGCGACCAATCATGAGGAAGACCAACCGGTCCACCTCACCTTGAAAGATCCGAGCGTACCGATTGATACAAACCTGGCGCTTTATGATGCCCCGGAGCAGCGCTACTGCCCGGCAGGCGTCTATGAAATCGTTGAGGAAAATGGCGCGCCCCGTTTGCAGATCAACGCCCAGAACTGCGTTCACTGCAAAACCTGCGACATCAAAGATCCGACCCAGAATATCGTTTGGGTGACGCCTGAAGGCGGCGGCGGCCCGAATTATCCAAATATGTAAGGGAGACGCCGATGGCGCTCGCGGCCCGTAAATTTTCGCATACTCTCCGGCAGACACTGCTAAGCGGCTTAACCGGCGCTGCATTGGCGCTGGTTGCTGCGCCTGCATCGGCTGTCGAGCCGCCTGAAGGGTTCGTCGGGGCTTATCTGGCGGGACGCGTCGCGGAACAGCGTGGCGAAACGAACATCGCCGCCGGGCAGCTTTCTCGCGCCTTAGCTTTGGCCCCAAATACGCCGCGATTGCGCCGCCGCGTCGTTGGCTTGCTGGCCGTTGAAGGCGAGATTGAACGAGCAGCTAAAGACGCCGAAGCGCTAAGCGAGATGGGTGAGAATGGGTTCCTGTCTCTTATACACATCTGACGCTGCCGACGAATAGAGAGGTGTAGATC
>CAJXVF010000392.1 GCA_913060845.1 uncultured Alphaproteobacteria bacterium
CACCTCTCTATTCGTCGGCAGCGTCAGATGTGTATAAGAGACAGGCGTTATCCTGATCGCCGCTACCAACCGCCCAGATGTGCTGGACCCAGCGCTGCTGCGCCCGGGCCGCTTTGACCGTCAGGTCGTGGTGCCGAACCCGGATATCCGCGGTCGCGAGCAGATCTTGAAAGTGCATATGCGCAAGGTGCCCCTGGGATCAGACGTTGATGCCCGTGTAATTGCACGTGGCACGCCCGGTTTCTCCGGTGCTGATCTTGCCAACTTAGTGAATGAGGCTGCATTGCTGGCGGCACGGCGCAACAAACGCACCGTCAACATGTCCGAAATGGAAGATGCAAAAGACAAGGTCATGATGGGCGCAGAACGCCGCTCAATGGTCATGACCGACGACGAAAAGAAGCTGACCGCCTATCACGAAGCGGGCCATGCCATCGTCATGCTGCATGTAAAAGGCCACGAGCCGCTGCATAAAGTGACGATTATTCCGCGTGGTCGGGCACTTGGCCTCGCCATGTTCTTGCCGGAACGAGATCGTTTATCGCAGTCGATCACCCAAATTCGTGCGCTTATCGCAAGTGCTTTCGGTGGTCGTGTTGCCGAAGAAATCATCTTCGGCGCAGATAACGTGACAACCGGCGCATCCCAGGACATTAAGGTCGCAACGCAATATGCACGTCGACTGGTAACGGAGTTCGGCTTCTCAGATAAGCTTGGGCCTCTGCGCTATGCAGACAACGAGGAAGAAGTATTCCTTGGGCACTCAGTCGCACAGCGCAAGAACGTGTCTGATGCGACGGCGGCTGTTATCGACAGTGAAACCCGCCGCTTCGTTGAGGATGGCGAGGCTGAGGCCAAGCGCATCCTAGAAGAGCATCACGATCAATTGGTGATCCTGGCGGAAGCGCTGCTGGAATACGAAACGCTTGACCGGGCGCAGATTGATGCCCTGTTGCGTGGCGAAGATATCCAGAAGCCTGAGCCGCCAGAACCGCCTGTTGGCGCAAATCCTAGCGGCGGCCCACGTGCATCCATCCCGACCGGTGGACGGCGCAAGCCAACCGCAGAACCGGATGGCGATCCAGAGCCTCAGCCTGGTTCTTAGTGAACACAGCGATATGAGCGATCTGAACTGCGGCGCCTGCGGGCGCCGTTTTTCTTTTGGCATTCCTCGCAGTGCTTTCTTAGGACTATACGGATAGACCTCTTCAAGATATCTTGGGCCATAATATTGATACCGTTCGCGCGCCGGTGATTCGTCGCGCTCAGCCATAGAGGAGGAGTTATGGCAGCAGACAAACGTCCGCTATCGCCACATCTACAGATCTATCGTCCAGAATGGACGTCGATCCTGTCGATCCTGCACCGCGCCACTGGCGTCGCATCCGCAATCGGCGCGGTTTACCTCGCCTGGTGGCTCGTCGCCGCTGCGACCGGAGGCGACTATTTCGAGAGCTTCCAAGGCTTTGCTGGCTCCTTCATTGGCTACATCATCTTTGCTGGCTTCAGCTATTCGGTGATGTACCACCTCTGCAACGGCATCCGTCACCTGATCTGGGATACGGGCCGTGGGCTAGAACTTGAAGCCGCTTATAAATCCGGATTGATCGTGGTCGCCGCATCTGCTGCGCTGACGCTGATCATCTGGATTGCAGCGCTGGCATAGGGGAGGACAGAACATGATCAATCCACTCGCCCGCGCACGCGGCCTTGGTTCAGCCAAAGAAGGCACACACCATTGGCTTGGCCAGAGAATGACCGCCGTAGCGCTTATTCCCTTGGTTCTCTGGTTCATGTGCAGCTTGGTCGGCCTGATGGGCGCGGACCTTGCCACTATCAAAGACTGGATGTCCTCACCGTTCAATGCCGTGCTGACAGCATGCTTGCTGATCGCAGGGTTTCATCACGCGCAACTTGGTTTGCAGGTCGTGATTGAGGACTATATTCATAGTCATGGCTGCAAAATTGTTGCGGTTTGGCTCGTTAAGGGCCTCGCCTTTTTCTTTGGGGCGGCAGCAGTTTTCTCCGTCGTCAAGCTCGCCGTTGGAGGCTGATCGATGACTGAATCGTATAAAATCGTAGACCATACCTATGACGTAGTTGTTGTGGGCGCTGGTGGCGCTGGCCTTCGTGCGACGTTCGGCTGCGTTCAAGCTGGCCTCAGCACAGCCTGCGTCACGAAGGTCTTCCCCACCCGCAGCCACACCGTTGCAGCCCAGGGCGGTATCGCCGCCAGCCTCGCCAATATGTCGGAAGACAATTGGAAATGGCACATGTACGACACCGTCAAAGGGTCGGACTGGTTGGGCGATCAAGACGCCATTGAATATATGGTGCGCCAAGCTGTGCCGTCGGTCGTAGAACTAGAACACTACGGGCTACCGTTCAGCCGCACGCCAGAAGGCAAGATTTATCAGCGTCCGTTCGGTGGCCACATGCGGAACTTCGGTGAGACGCCGGCACAACGCGTCGCCGCAGCTGCTGACCGTACCGGCCATGCGCTGTTGCACACGCTGTATCAGCAAAGCCTCCGCCACAACGCAGAATTCTTCATCGAATACTTCGCCATTGATCTGATCATGGATGATGAAGGTGTGTGCCGCGGCGTCGTCGCCTGGAACCTGGATGACGGCACGATGCACCGCTTCAAGGCGCAGAAGGTCATTCTGGCGACGGGCGGTTATGGTCGCTCCTACTTCTCCTGCACCTCTGCCCATACCTGCACCGGTGACGGTAATGGCATGGCGGCGCGCGCAGGACTGCCGAACCAAGATATGGAATTCGTTCAGTTCCACCCAACCGGCATTTACGGTGCCGGGTGCCTGATTACCGAAGGTGTTCGCGGCGAAGGCGGGTACCTGACGAACTCCGAAGGTGAACGCTTCATGGAGCGCTATGCGCCAACGGCGAAGGACCTCGCGAGCCGCGATGTTGTCGCCCGGTCCATGACCGTCGAAATCCGCGAAGGTCGCGGCGTTGGCAGTGGGTCAGACCATATCAATCTCCATCTGGAGCATTTGGGCCAAGAAGTACTGGATCAGCGCCTGCCGGGCATCACCGAAACTGCGAAGATTTTCGCAGGTGTGGATGCCGCGAAAGAACCGATCCCTGTGCTCCCAACCGTCCACTACAACATGGGCGGCGTGCCGACGAACTATCACGGCCAAGTCCTCCGCCCCACGGCAGACAACCCAGGTGCCGTCGTAGAAGGCCTGATGGCCGTTGGCGAATGCGCCAGCGTGTCCGTTCATGGCGCCAACCGCTTGGGTGCCAACTCGCTGCTTGATCTTGTGGTGTTCGGGCGTGCAGCTGGCATCTTCTGCGGTGAAAACCTGAAGCCGGGTGCAACGCAGCCAGATCTGCAAGCGAATGCAGATGAACTGGCGCTTAGCCGCCTTGACCGTCTGCGCCATGCCAATGGCTCGACCATGACGGCTGAAATCCGGGATGGCATGCAGCGCACGATGCAGAACAATGCAGCGGTTTTCCGGACCTCTGCCGTTCTGGAAGAAGGCGTCAAGCTGATGGAACAGCAGGCCACGGCACTTGAGGATATCCAAGTGAATGACCGCTCGCTGGTCTGGAACTCGGACCTTGTCGAAGCGCTTGAGCTTGAAAACCTGATGGATTGCGCCCTGGTTACTATCGTCGGCGCGGAAGCACGGCACGAAAGCCGTGGCGCCCATGCCCACGAAGATTACCCAGAT
>CAJXVF010000393.1 GCA_913060845.1 uncultured Alphaproteobacteria bacterium
ACGAGATGTAGAGAGGTCTCGTGGGCTCGGAGATGTGTATAAGAGACAGAGGTGTTGGCGCATTGCTGTTAGATGCCGTTCTGGCGATGGCAGCGGATGCCGGGTTCAGTGGCGTTTCTTTGCATGTTTGGGCAGATAACAAACCTGCGCTCAAACTCTATGAAAGCCGCGGGTTCAAGGCTATTCAAGCCATCGATATTCCGAGACGGGACCGCATGCCTCATTCCGGTGGGAAGCTGTTGATGCAGGCTTAACCCGCGTTGCAAGGTCGCGGCATTTGACTTTTTGCCGCCCAAGCCCAAGTTTTTGCTTGCAAAGGCCGGATTATTCAAGCACAACGCGCGCTTTTACGAGACCCCCCTACCCGGTTTTACGGAGGCAGCGATGCTCAACGATCGCCCTTTCGCAGAGCTGGCTGTGGTTGCGGGGTACGAGGAGTCGCAAGACTCAGCGTCCGCTGTTCAGCCTTCCGAGCGTTTCCACCCCCAGCTTTTCGCGGCCGATACGGTCGAGATTGATCATGACACTGAACTGGAACAGCGGGATTTCTTTGTCCAAAAAGACGGGATGTCTTTCGCTGGCACGCATTTGCTGATTGATCTTTCGGGTGCTGAAAATCTGGACGATCTGCCAGCAATTGAGACGGCGCTGAAAGAAGCGGCGCTGGCTGGCGGTGCCACAATCCTGAATTCCGATCTGCATCACTTCGAGCCAAATGGCGGCGTCTCTGGCGTTGTCATCCTCGCGGAATCGCACATCACCATTCACACATGGCCGGAAAAGGGCTTCGCTGCCCTCGACGTATTCATGTGTGGTGAATGCGATCCCTACAAGTCGATCCCAGTGCTTAAGCGCGCCTTCAAACCGACCGCCATTCAGGTCAGTGAAAGCCGCCGGGGCCTGCAGGTCTAAATGCGCCGCTTATCGGCAGATTGGTTGGAACGATGACCCAGAAATGGTTCACGGAGATTTTGCACGCCGACTTAGCGCAGCAGCTCAAAATTGATGAGCTCCTGTTCGAAGGACGGACGGAATTCCAGGACGCGAAAATCTTTGCCAATGCCCATCTTGGCAAAGTGCTAGTGCTGGATAATGTCGTCCAGACGACGTTAGGTGATGAGTTTGTCTATCACGAGATGATGGCGCACACGCCGCTATTCGCCCATGGTTCGCCTAAAACGGCGCTTATCATTGGCGGCGGCGATGGCGGTCTGTTGAATGAGGCACTGAAGCATCCGTCCATTGAGCAGGTCACGATGGTTGAGCTGGATGGTGGTGTCGTTGATATCTCAAGGGCGCATATGCCGGAAATCAGCGATGGCGCATTTGATGATCCACGCACAAACTTAATCATCGGCGACGGTGCCAAATTCGCAACCGAGACTGATCAGCGCTTCGACGTCATCATGATCGATTCAACGGACCCGCAAGGCCCTGGCGAAGTCCTGTTTTCGAAGGCCTTCTACGCCGATTGCAAGCGCTGCTTAAATCCTGGCGGCATTCTGGTGACACAGAATGGTGTGCCGTTCTTGCAAGGCCAGGAACTGGTTGATTCCGTCACTCATTTCCGCAGCCTGTTCGCGGACGGCAGCGCCTACATGATCACCGTGCCCACATATGCGTTTGGCATGATGGCGCTCGGCTGGGCTAGTGATGATGCGGGTGCGCGGACTGTAGATCTAGCCACCTTGGAGGCCAGGTACGCCGCCGCCGGATTTGAGACACAATATTATACGCCTGAAGTCCACCGCGCAGCATTCGCGCTGCCAATGTACGTGAAGAAGCTGATCGATTAAGCTAATGGCCTCATCCGATCATGGAGGCTGGATATGGCGAAGCAGGATATTGGCGCAGCGTTTCGTGCGATGCATCATGGCGACAAAGCATTTGTCATTCCGAACCCGTGGGATGTAGGGTCAGCCAAACTATTGGAAGGCCTCGGCTTCAAGGCCCTTGCCACCACCAGTTCAGGGTTCGCCGTCAGCATTGGCAAGCGAGATGGCGGGACGACGCTGGATGAAGTGATCGCGCACTGCCGGGACCTGGTTGAAGCGTCAGACCTTCCCGTCTCCGCCGACCTGGAAAAAGGGTATGGCGACCGTCCAGAGGACGCTGCCAGAACCGTCCGTGCCGCAGCAGAGGCCGGACTTGCCGGATGCTCCATCGAAGACTTCTCCGGCGACGCACCAGACGCGATCTATGATTTTGGGCTGGCTGTTGAACGGGCAGAAGCTGCGATTGAAGCGGCGCGCAGCCTGCCGAATGATTTCGTGCTGACCTTGCGCGCTGAAAACCTGATCCGCCAGCGCCCAGACCTAGACGATACAATCAAGCGCCTGCAAGCCTTTGATGATGCTGGAGCGGACGTACTCTATGCGCCCGGATTGAAGACCCTAGACATGGTCCGCACGGTTTGCAGCGCTGTATCTAAGCCGGTTAACGTCCTGCTTGGCGGGTCTACGGACATGACTGTCGCAAGCGTGTCTGAAGCCGGGGCGAAGCGCATTAGCGTCGGCGGTGGGCTGACCTGGACGGCCTATGGCCAGATGATCAAAGTCGCCCGCCGGATCGCAGAAGAGGGCGTGTTCGACTATGAGGATAGCCCTGGCTATGGCGGTATTGGGAAGCTCATGTAAGCGGCAAAACCACTGTAATATTGCATCGTTAGCTTGCCGCGATCTGAAATGCGCCCTAGTCTTGGTCTTTACATGTGGGGCGTTTGTTCCGCGACCAGACGAGGATCCGATGCCGCTACAGCCTGCCGCCGCCGCCAGCACTATTCGCGCTCTTTTCGATAGAATCCGCGCCCAAACCGAAGCCCTAACAGCCTCCCTAGAGATCGAGGATATGGTTGCGCAGTCCATGCCGGATGCAAGCCCAGTTAAGTGGCACTTGGCGCATACGACCTGGTTCTTCGAAGAATTTATCCTGAGACAGCATGACGACGCCTACCAATCGCCCGATGACCGGTTCGCCTATCTATTCAATTCCTACTACGTGCAAGCTGGCCCCCGCTACGAACGCGCCTCACGCGGCCTGATTGGCCGCCCTACAGTGCGCGAAGTCATGGCCTATCGGGCAGGCGTTACTGATGCGATCTTGCGGATGGTGGACGCTGGCGCAGCACCGCTCGATCTGGTGGAGCTTGGCTGCCACCACGAAATGCAGCACCAGGAATTGCTGCTAACGGACCTGCTCCATCTGCTGTCTCACAACCCCTTATGGCCAGCCTACAAAGCACCAAGCCCGAATGCACTGGCAAGCCTAGCAGGTCTGGAATGGATCAGCTGTCCGGGCGGCATCCATGAAATTGGCCACGATGGAAACAATTTCGCATTCGATTGCGAAACGCCGAGGCACCCAACACTGCTGCAGCCCTATAATCTCGCCAGCCGGGCCGTCACAAACGCCGAATGGATCGCCTTCATTGAGGGTGGCGGATACCAAACGCCAGCGATCTGGCTCTCCGACGGATGGGGCACGGTGGAGCGCGAAGGCTGGACCGCACCACTCTACTGGCAAAACCATGACGGCGAATATCGCGCCTTTGGTCTGCGCGGCCTCCAACCCGTAGACCCTGACGCTCCCGTTGTTCACGTCAGCTATTATGAGGCCGATGCCTATGCGCGCTGGGCCGGGAAGCGCTTGCCGACGGAAGCTGAATCTGTCTCTTATACACATCTGACGCTGCCGACGAATAGAGA
>CAJXVF010000394.1 GCA_913060845.1 uncultured Alphaproteobacteria bacterium
CGGCAGCGTCAGATGTGTATAAGAGACAGGTCCTGGGCCTCAGCGTCGCGGGCCTCAGCTGGGCACCGCTCCGCAATCGGCCCATTGAAGCCACGTTCATCGCCGCCATCGCCATTGGCATCGTCCTACAGAACGCACTGACAGCGAGCTTCGGCGGCGCGCCGCAAGCACCGGCACAGATCGCAAGCGGCGGCGTGCATATAGGCGCAGTCTTTATGAGCTGGCAGGCGCTGATTAGCCTTGCAGCAGCAGCCGTTGCATTCATTGCCGTATGGGCCGTGCTCGCGAAAAGCCAGACGGGTCGCCGAATGCGCGCGGCAGCTGAAGACCCAGAGATCGCCGCCGCCCACGGCATCCCCGTGATGCGGTTGGCGATCTTGGCCTTCGCCGTCGCTGGTGCGCTCGCAGGGCTGGCGGGCGTGCTGCTCGCTGCACAGCATTACGCAACGCCGGGCGCTGGTGCGGATTACATTTTGAAAGCTTATGTCGCCGCGACCGTCGCCGGGTGGGGCCGCATCTTGCCAACAGCCGCCGCCGCCATCGCGATCGCGTTGTTTGAAACCATCGGTGCCGCCCTTGTCAGCCATGCCGTTGCTGAGGCACTGCTTTATGCAGGCTTCGTAGCCCTGCTCGCATTCCGTCCCCAAGGGCTTGGCGGTGAGGCCAAAGGCAAGCGGGCATGAGCGGATATAGCCTGCACCTTTTAGCACTTGCGGGCGCGCTGGCGGCTGGGGCGATTGGCTGGCAGATCGTATTCGGGCTGGCGGGCGCGCTTTCCCTCGCAGCGGGGATGGCGATGGGGTTTGGTGCCTATGCGCTGACTGTCCTGCCGCTTTCCGGCTGGCCGTTCGGCCTAGCCCTGGCAGCGGCAGCGATAGGGCAAGCACTGATTTTTGCTGCGCTGACAGGCGTTATCCGCCACCTCGAAAGCCATTATTTCGCCCTGGCGACCCTAGCGCTTGCTGAAATCGCCGTGATCATCGCCACCAATTGGGAAAGCGTGACCGGCGGTGCCAATGGCTTACTGATGACGTCCGCACCTGCTTGGCTGAACAGCGCAGAAGCCCGCGCAGGGTTTGCCTGGGCAGCGGCGTTGGCTGCAGCAGGTGCCTTTTACGGCTTCCAACGATACTTCGGTCGAGAGCAGCTGACCTTGCTGCGAACGGAACCCCTGGCCGCCCGGGCATTCGGCATTCACGCTGGCCCGATCCGCGTGGCGGCAATGGCCGTTGGCGCGCTCGCGGGCGGCCTTGGCGGCGCTGCCCATGCATTCACGGTCGGCTTGGTTTCTCCCGATGTGCTGGCGTTCAAAACCATGGCAGCGATCCTGGCGGTGGTGATTATCGGCGGTCGGCGCAGCCCGCCTGCCGCTATGCTTCTGGCGGTGCTTGTCACCTGGACACCTGAATGGCTGCGGTTTCTGGAACAGACCTATCTGATCGCTTATGGCGCGCTACTGCTATTGGCGATTTGGCTAGCGCCGGAAGGCCTTGCGGCGCTGCTTGCCAAAGCCACGAAAGCGCTCAGGCCCGCGCGACACCTAGACCCACCGCCGCTGATAGATTTGAAACCTGCCACTGAAGGCGGGCTCACAGCGGCTGGACTTACGCGGCGCTTTGGCGGCGTCACGGCTGTATCCGACGTTGACCTGGCCCTGAAGCCCGGTCAGATCACTGGGCTGATCGGGCCAAACGGAGCGGGCAAATCCACGCTGCTGAACTTGGTGACTGGGCTGGATCAACCGTCAGCGGGGAATATCCAACTGACCGGCAGGATTGGGCGCACATTCCAAACGCCTGCTCTGGCTCCAGCTCTTTCAGCACTGGAAAACGTGCGGGCTGTCGGCGCATCATCCCAGCATGCCTGGGCGGCACTGCATGCGGTTGGCCTAACGGCGGAAGCCGGAACGTCTACCAGCCAACTTCCCCAAGGCGCGCAGCGGTTCTTAGAAATCGCCCGGGCATTGGCAGCTCGCCCCGGCGTTCTGCTGCTGGATGAACCCGCCGCTGGGCTAACAGCAGCTGAGCGCCAGCGCCTCGCCCATATCCTGCGTGACGCCGCAGACGCAGGTGCTGCCGTATTGGTCGTGGAGCATGACGTGCCATTTCTGGCAGCCCTGGCAGATTGGATGGTCTGTATGAGCGAAGGTCGCGTCATCGCATCCGGCGATCCTGACGCCGTAACCAGCGCCCCCGCAGTCATCACCGCCTATCTAGGCGCGCCACTGGCTGATGGTGCAGGATCATGACCAAAGATGTGCTCACCATCCAAAAAGCCCGCATTGGTGCCACAGACACGGCCCTACTCGGTCCGCTCGACCTGACACTTGCATCGGGCGAGGCTTTAGCCCTGTTCGGTCCCAATGGTGCTGGAAAGTCCACGTTGCTGCGCGCTATCATGGGCTTGGAGGCGCTGGATGCTGGCGAGATCATCTTCGGTGGCAAACAAGTCAAAGGCGGTGACCCTGGCAGAATGGCACGGGCGGGTGCTGGATATGTGCCGGAAGGTCGCCGCGTGTTTCCGGGACTTACCGCGCGGGAAAACATGCTTGCAGCCTCAGATGATCCCCGGGCTAAGCGCCATGCGCGACTCGAGGAAATGCTGGCATTCTTCCCGCCTCTCACAGGGCGCCTGAAGTCAGAGGCATGGCGGCTTTCTGGCGGGGAACAGCAGATGCTCGCCATCGCCCGCGCACTGATGCGCCGGCCAAAATTATTGCTGCTTGATGAGCCATCACTTGGCCTGGCACCCAACACCGCCGCAGGCTTGTTTGAAGCGCTCACCGCAGTCCGCCAATCCGGCGTCGCTATCTTGATCGCGGAGCAAAACGCGGCCGCTGCAAGCCGCCTTGCCAGCCGGGCGGCAGTGCTAGTAGGTGGCAAGATCGTCGCTGAGGGACCAGCCCCAGAAATCGCCGAACCAAATTCCTTGGCTTTGGTCTATCTACGTTAGCAATTTCGAAAGCAATCGCACCGCACTCTACCCTTGAACAAGAGCTAGGGTTTGGAGCTGCGACTGATGGATACGACTAATCTGACTGACCTTCCCGATATCGCGGAAACCCAGATTTCTGAAGATAACCGCCGTATCGCTCGTCGGCTGCCTGTGGATTCCCTAGCGATCATCAATTCTAACCAGCGCTCACGCACGACCCGGCTGGTTAACATTTCGGCAGGCGGTGCGCTGGTTGGGCCACTATTCGGCATTGACGTTGGCGACCGCGCCACGCTTGATCTGCCGGGCTACGGCCCCATCACCGGTTGGGTAGCCCGCATGACGGATGACAATTACGCCGCCATCTGCTTCTCCCCCGATCCTGATTTTCATCAGCTTTGTGAAGAGCAGGGCGATGAGTTGCTGGAAACGATACGCGGTGCCCAAATGGCCTTCCGCAACCCGTTCACTGCCAAGAATGAGATGACGCTTTAGCGCCTCATCCCATCACCAGACCGCCATCGACATAGAGCGTCTGTCCGGTCATGAACCGGGCCCAGTCTGACGCCAGAAATAGCACAGGCCCGACGATATCGTCTGGCCCTGCTATGCGCCGAAGCGGCGTTTGCGCGATGATCGCATCCTTCACGGATTCCTTCGTCGCCTCGCTCGCTGCCGTTGGATAGACCAAACCCGGCGCTACTGTATTCACGCTGTCTCTTATACACATCTCCGAGCCCACGAGACCTCTCTACATCTCGTA